>CAKSUH010000031.1 GCA_934500855.1 uncultured Eubacteriales bacterium | reverse complement strand
ATGCAACGGACGACCTCGCCCACCGTTTCGGGCACGGGCTGCCCCGTTCTGCGGCAGAAATCCCGAATTTTTTCGGGCATGTTGCCGGGCGTTGCGAAATCGGATGCGTCAACA
This sequence comes from uncultured Eubacteriales bacterium, assembly GCA_934500855.1. Lineage (GTDB taxonomy): Bacteria > Bacillota > Clostridia > Oscillospirales > CAG-272 > UMGS1865. The sequence goes on along the minus strand of CAKSUH010000031.1, from coordinate 10,886 downwards.
TCGATCAGGCTTCTGAATGCGGGGCTTTCCTTTGCCCACGCCTCCATCTGCGCAAAGCTGTAGTCCTTTCCCTCCCGCTTCCACTGTCTGCGGGACTCCTGAATAATCCAAAGTCCCATAATGTTCTTGAGGAAGCGGATGGTCCCGCAGGCGCCGCCTTCGTTGGTGAAGTTTGCCGCGCGGCTCGCGTCACTGATGAGCGGCTCGGGCAACTCGGTTCCCATAAGGGACCATGTCCCGCTGCTGATGTAAAGGAAATCCTTTTCCTCGGTCGGAACCGCGATAACCGCGCTTGCCGTATCGTGCGACGCAACCGTCAGCACACGGGCGTCGGTCTTTCCCGTTTCCCCCTGTACCTGCGGCAGGAGCGTTCCCATGTCGGTTCCCGGCTTTACAACGGGTCCGAACAGCCGTCTCGGAATACCGAGGCGATCAAGCAGCTCCCACGCGTAATCGCGTTTCTTCGCGTCCAACAGCGCACCCGTGGAAAGGATGGTGTATTCGTTTGCCATAGTTCCCGTCAGGAAGTAGTTGAGCAAATCGGGAATGTTGAGCATCCGCTCGGCAAGCGCCAATCGCTCGGGATCCTCCGCCCGTTCAACCGCCAGCTGATAGACGGTGTTGAAATTCAGCGTCTGGATTCCCGCCGTTCCGTACAGTTCCTCTGCGGGAATCACGCGGCTGACCAGTTCCTGCGCGCCGTCGGTCCTGCTGTCACGATAATGGACGGGATTTCCGAGAAGCCGACCGTTCCGATCCAACAATCCGTAATCCACGCCCCATGTATCGATTCCGATTGAAGAAACCCTGTCCCCGTCCAGAACGGTTTTCTGAACCGACAGTTTGATCTCGTGAAAGATTCTGAGAATATCCCAATAAAGCCTGCCGCAAAGGTTGACCGGATCGTTTGAGAACCGATGAGTTTCGCGCAGACTGAGTTTATTTCCGTCGAACGACCCTACAATCCCCCGTCCGCTTGACGCGCCGAGGTCAATTGCGAGCATTCTGCGTTCCGCCATGTTTTTTCCTCCGTGGTCGGATTTGCGATCCGACGCTCTCTCTCTGTTCCTATTATACCATTCTCCGAAAATGATGTCAAGGGGTTTTCCCGCTTTTTTCCTTGTCGATCAGACAATATCCGACACCGCGCATGGTTTCTATTGTTACGGACAGTCCCGCGTCCCGCAGTTTTTTTCTTATTCCGCAGATATAAACCGCCGTTTTTCCGTCCGACGGATCGTCCGTCTCGGCACCGAGCGCATCCTTCGCAACCGCTTTGCCCGAGGCGTTCAGCAAAAGTTCCGTCATCCGACGCTCGGTCGGGGTCAGCGGAACCGCCACATCTCCGCACCGCAGTCCGTTTTCGGCAAGCAACGGTTTTCCCCGCTCCGTCCCCTCCCGTTCAGGCCCGGGGACGCGCACGGACAGGTGCGCCAACACCTCCTGCCGCAACAGGCTCATGCGGAACGGGCGGCGCAGAATCATGGCGCATCGCCGCGCGGCGGCATCGGCGGAAAGCGCGGGAAGGCGGCTGAAACCGATCAGATACCCGTAACTTCCCTCGGGCGGAACCTCAGCGCTGTCCAGATCAACAATCATGACCTCTGCGCCTTCCGGATCCGCCGTCTCCTCCGTCCGCACCGTCAGTTGCCACGCCTCCAGTTCCAATTGCAACAGCCTTGCAAAACGGTCGTCCGCCGAAAGAACAGCAACCTGCGGGCGGCTCATTTCACCACAAGATTGACAATCTTGTTCGGAACCGAAATCTCTTTGACAACGGTCTTTCCCTCCAGCTGTGCCGCAATCTTCGGGTCGGCTTTCGCAAGCGCGATTGCTTCCTCCTTCGGACAGTTGACGGGAAGCGCCACGGTTCCGCGGACCTTGCCGTTGACCTGCACCGCCACCTCGACCGTGCTGTCAACCGTTTTCGCCTCGTCCCATTCGGGCCACTCAGCCAGTGAGCAGAACCCCTTTCCGCCCAGCGATTCCCACATTTCCTCCGCCAGATGCGGGGCAAACGGGCAGATCAGACGGACCAGCATCGAAAGCTGTTCCCGCGTCAGGCTTCCGACCTCATAGATTTCGTTGAGCAGGCTCATCATCGCGGCTATCGCGGTGTTGAATTTCAGCTCCTCGATATCATCGGAGACTTTTTTAACGGTTTTATGGAAGGAAGCCTCCAGTTTCGCGCTCCCTCCGTCCGGACGGACCAGATCGGAAAGGTCCGCAATGCGTTCCAGAAACCGCTTGCACCCTTTCATGGAGCTTTCGTTCCACGGCGCCGCGCTTGCATAGTCGCCCATAAAGAGGACATAGGTGCGCAGTACATCCGCGCCGTAAACATCCACCACATCGTTCGGATCTACGACATTGCCCTTGGACTTCGACATCTTTTCGCCGTCGGGACCGAGAATCAGTCCCTGCGCGGTCCGTTTTGCATACGGCTCGTCGCAAGGCACCGCGCCGATATCATAAAGGAATTTATGCCAGAAACGCGAATAGATCATGTGTCGTGTAACATGCTCCATCCCGCCGTTATACCAGTCAACCGGCATCCAGTATTTCAGCTTTTCGGGATCCGCCAACGCCTTGTCATTGTGCGGGTCGATATAGCGCAGGAAATACCACGATGACCCCGCCCACTGCGGCATGGTGTCGGTCTCGCGCTTGGCGTCTCCGCCGCACTTCGGGCATTTACAGTTAACGAACGACGGAATCTTTGCCAACGGGCTTTCTCCGCCCTCCCCCGGCTCGAAGTTGTCGATTTTCGGCAGTTTCAGCGGGAGTTCGTCATACGGCACGGGAACCATACCGCAGGTCGGGCAATGCACGATCGGAATCGGCTCACCCCAGTATCTCTGACGGTTGAACGCCCAGTCCTTCATCTTGTACTGCACGCCGCCTTCGCCGATGCCGTTCTCGGTCAGGTACTCCAGCATCCGCGCGATGGAATCCTTCTTATTCGTATATCCGTTGAGGAAATCCGAATTGACCATCTCGCCGTCGCCCGCATAGGCGGCTTTGGTGACATCTCCGCCGCGGATAACCTCGACGATATCGATGCCGAACTTCTTTGCAAACTCCCAGTCGCGCTCATCGTGTGCGGGAACCGCCATGATCGCACCGGTTCCGTAGCCCATCATCACATAATCCGAGGTGTAAATCGGAATCTTTTTGCCCGATACGGGATTGACCGCCGTCAGCCCCTCGATGCGCACACCCGTTTTGTCCTTGACCAGCTGTGTCCGCTCGAATTCGGTCTTTTTCGCGCATTCCTCACGGTAAGCGTCAAGCGCCGCCATGTTGGAGATGCGGTCGCGGTATTTCTCGATCACGGGATGCTCCGGCGCAATGACCATAAAGGTCACGCCGAACAGCGTGTCGGGGCGGGTGGTATAGACGCGCAGCTTGTCATCGGTTCCGTCAAGCGGGAAGTTGACATAAGCGCCCGTCGATTTTCCGATCCAGTTGACCTGCTGCTGCTTGATGTTGGGCAGGTAATCCACACGGTCCAGCCCTTCCAGCAGCCTGTCCGCATATTCGGTGATGCGCAGATACCAGACGGTTTTGGACTTCTGCACAATCTCGCTGTGGCAGATGTCGCAATGCCCGCCCTGCGAATCCTCGTTCGACAGAACCACCTTACAGCAGGGACAGTAGTTGACCAGCGCCGTATCCCGGAACACCAGCCCCTTTTCAAACATTTTGAGGAAAATCCACTGCGTCCAGCGATAGTAATCCTCTTCCGTGGTGTCGATCACACGGTCCCAGTCGAACGAAAAACCGACCCGCTTGAGCTGGGATGTAAACCTTGCGATGTTTTTATCGGTCACCTGACGCGGGTGAATACCCGTTTTGATGGCGTAGTTTTCGGTGGGAAGTCCGTAAGCGTCAAATCCGATGGGAAACAGGACATTGTACCCCTGCATCCGCCGCTTGCGCGAAACGACCTCCAGTCCCGAATATGCCTTGATGTGCCCGACATGCATCCCCGCGCCGGAAGGATACGGAAACTCCACCAGCGTATAGTACTTGGGCTTTTTGCTGTTGTCCTCTGCATGAAAAACATCGGCATCTTCCCACTTTTTCTGCCACTTCGGTTCAATTTCTCTGAAATTGTACTTCATTTTTCGTTTTTCTCCTCTTGTTTCGCCTTCTCCTCAAGCTCTGCCTTCTCGTCAATGCCGAGGTAGCGGACCTCCTCCGCATCACCGTAGAGCTTTTCCAGCTTGTAAAAGTCACGCGATTCCCTGCTGAAAATGTGCAGAATTACCGTGCCGTAGTCCACCACGACCCAGTTGTTATTGTCGCGCCCCTCAAAATGCTGCGGATCGATGCCGCGCAATCCGAGTTTGTATTCCACCTCGCCGCCAAGCGCCTTGATTTGCGTATTGGACTGCCCCGTGCAGATGACAAAATAATCGGTCAGCACGGTCTGCTCCCGTACATGAAGGACTTTGATATCCTTTGCCTTCTTCGCGTCCAGCACATCAAAAATCGCGTGCGCCAGCTCCTCAGACGATGCGTTTGCAAGCGACGGAAGCTGTTCCGTCAACTGTTCGGTCTTGTTTTCCTCCATATTGATTTCCTCCTTGCGGCACCTCTCGCGGCGCCGTATATATTCTGTGAAATTCCGGATGTTCGGGGCGGTCAAAAACCCGATCCGGGTCGAAGTCCGTACATTGCCCGTCCGTCAGTGCCGCCAGCCTGTCCGCCGTTCCGTCACGGTTCAGGATATAGTACCACGCGCCGCTGACTCCTTTCGCCGCGTCTCCCGGGGCTGTCTCGATTGTAAGCGTCGGCGATTCCGCCCGCAGGAGCGCAAATGCAAGACGCAGAATCCCGGATAGCGGCATATCGGTCCGCACCTGCGGCAGAACCGTCAGGCAGACCCCCGACAAACGCGCGGGAGAGAGCGACCGACAGGTGCGCAGAAAGGCTTCCAGAAACAGCTTCTGCGCGTCAAGCCTTCCCAGGTCCGCGTTTGCATACCCTGCGCGAAAGCGGACAAACTGCTCGGCTTTTTCGCCGTCCAACCGCTGTTTTCCCGCAGGAAGGTCAATCTCCAGATTCTGAAACGGATCGCTGTAACGCATGGCTTGCGGAATCTCAACCTCCACGCCGCCCACCGCGTCAACCGCCGCTCGGACAACATCCAGATTGTAAACCGCCGTGTAATCAATCCGCACGCCGAGCGCACAACCGAGGAACTCCCGCGTACCGTCCGCGCCGAGCGTATGATAGGCACCGTTGAGTTTTTTATAATCCCGCTCGGTATAATCCGCGTAAGTGTCGCGCGGAATCTGGAGAATGCGTACCTGCCCTGTCTGCGGAGTCACATTGAGAAGCAGGATGCTGTCTGTCAGGGACGCGGCACGGTCACAGCCGAGCATCAGAATCCGCAGATCCCGATCCTCCGTCTCCGACGGTGCAACCGCGTCCGCCCCGCGCGCACCGGCGCCTGTATCGCTTCCCTCCGTACCTATGCAGGAAGCGAGAGAAACAAGCGAAAGCAGAACGCCAAGCAACGCCGCAACCGCGCACAACCGTTTGATAACCGCAACCATCCCATACCTCACCTTCCGAGGTCGCAGGACCTCTTGATGTAAAGTTGGGAATTTTTGATGTGTTCAGAGCAAAATTGCGAAAGCAGGAGCTAAGATATCCCCCCTCATCAGGCGCTTACGCGACAGCTTCCCCCCAAGGGGAAGGCTGTTGTAACGGGCGGTTCTGCCGGGAAAGTATATCGGCTATCCGCTCGTTTATGTTGATATGAGACACGAAAGGCATCCCGCAAAGAGGCTTCCCCTCGGGGGGAAGCTGTCGCGTAAGCGACTGATGAGGGGGATCGATCCGAACTCCCGAAACGGGAAATTATCCCTTTCCCCGCAACAACTCATTCCTTGCTTCGATCGTATCGACCGCAACGGGGGTTCCCTCGTCGAGCAGATCCCGCACGGTCATGTCATACGAAAGCAGAAGCGTATCGCGAAGCAGTGCTTCCCGCGCCTGCGCCGTCATCGACTGCGGATCCGCACCCCAGAAGTAGCGGCGCAGAATCACGCAGTTCCGGAAGGTGCGCGAATCGTCGATGTAGTCGGCAAGATAGAGCAGTTTTTCGGTCAGCGTCATCTCCGCGTGCCCCGTGGTATGCCAACGGACCGCCGAAACGATGGTCGGATCGTCAAATTCGGGATACTCCACGGGAATCTGCGCCGCTGCAGTCCGCGCGTGCAGGGTCTTGGGCGCGAGCAGATCGTCCTCACAGATCGGAATTCCGTATGCGTGGCAGAGCACCACCTGCTCGGAAACCGACAGCTCCTTTGTGATGTCATGGAGCAGAGCCGCCCCCCGCAATTTTTCGGTCTCTTCGGGACAGTACAGCGCGCAGAGCTGCGCAACCATTCGCTCCACCGCCAGCGTATGGCGGCAACGCTTTTCGGAAAGCCGCACCCGCACGGTTTCACGCAGAGCGTTCAGCCGTTCTTCTGTCATCTCTTTCATTATCTCTCCCCCGCTCCCTTTTCAAACATACAACTGTTTGTCATGAATGTATGCTTCCACCGCCGGAGGAAGCAAATCCCCGACCGATTCGCCCGCGCGGAGCTTTTTGCGGATTTCGGAGGAAGAGATTGCCAGCGGCTCGGTAACGATCCGCCGCACGACCTTCCCGTACTTTTCCCGATACTCCGCAATTTTCCGGATCAGCAGACCGTCCAGAGACGGGTCTGCCTCGCGGCGGATGTAGACGGGATAGCACAGACGGAAAATTTCCGCAGGCTCGCGCCATTCGTCAAGCGTCAGCACCATATCGGTCCCGCACAGAAGAAAGAGCCGCCGATCCTCCCCCGCAAGTTCGCGCAGGGTGTCCACCGTGTAGCTTTTTCCGCCGCGACGGATTTCCATGTCGCTGACATACACGCCCTCCATGCCGCCGAATGCCCTGCGGCACATTTCCAACCGGTCGGCGGCGGACACCGGGTCCGCCATCTCTTTGTGCGGCGGGAGCGCATCGGGAATCACATAGAGAATATCCAGCCACATCTGCTCCATGAATGCCCGTGCCGCGGCAAGATGTCCGTTGTGCGGCGGCGAAAAGGTTCCGCCGTAAATACCGATCCGCGTCATCGGGGCAGTTCAATCACGGGCTTTTTGGAGGATGGGCGGTACAGAACCACCTTTTTCCCCGTCACCGCCACAACATCGGCACTCAGTGCTTCCGCCAGGGCGTCCGCCACGCTTCTTGCAGTCTCCCCACTGTTTTCCAGAACGCTGAATTTCACCAGTTCCCGCGCTTCCAGCGCATCCGAAAAGGTTTTGGTCAGGTTCTCGGAAAGCCCGCCCTTGCCGACCTGCATGATGGCGGGAATATCATTTGCCAGACCGCGCAGATACGCGCGCTGTTTTGATGTGATCATATTCGTTTTTCTCCGTAAAATCAGTCTTTTGCGATATGCCACCCCTGCGAGGCAAGGGATTCGAAAATTTCTTCCGCCGCGCCGAAAAGGATGCGGATATACTGCGTCTCGTTCAGAAATACCCGCAGTGTCGTTTCATCCTCCAGACGCACCGACCGCACATCCTCGCGGGTCAGCTCCATGCAGGTCTTTTTCCTGCCGCGCGTCATCAGAACCATCGTTCCGTCTGTCAGAATAAAGTATCCGCCGAGCGCCCCTTTCGGTGAAAGGAACAAAACCTGTTCGTCAAACAGGAAAGGACCTTTGAGTTTTGCTTTCAGCTGTTCAAACGGCAGATTCTGCAGGTAAAGGACGAGCGGAAGAACCGCCGTTGTAAGGATCGCAATCCCCACCCCGCCGATCAATCCGTATTCCCAGCGCGAGACAAGCCCCGTCAGGGTGCCGACAACAAGCCCCATACAGGTTGCGATCCGACGGGTTGCGGGAGAAAGGAAGTAATCGGAATACTTCATTTCGCGTCACCGCCATCCGTCAGGTAACGCTTCAATTCTGCCGCAAACAGCCGCATGGCTTGCCCGCGGTGAGAAACCGCATTCTTTTCCCCGGCAGTCAGCTCCGCAAAAGTTTTGCCGAGCGGCGGATAGAAGAACAGCGGATCGTAGCCGAAGCCGCCGTTTCCGTGATACTCCCGCAGGAGTCTGCCGCGCGCCTCGCCGCGAACCGTAAATTCGCGCCCGTCCGGGAGCACACAGCCGATTGCGCAGACAAACGCCGCGCCGCGCGCTTCATTGGGAACCGTCTCCAACTTCCGCAGAACCAGACGGTTGTTCGCCTCGTCGTCGTGGTCGCTGTCAACGCCGCACCGCGCGGCATATCTTGCCGACCAGATTCCCGGCTCGCCGCCCAATGCGTCCACGGTCAGTCCCGAATCGTCCGCCACGCCGATTCTGCCGCCGCGTGCCGCGACCCGCGCCTTGATGAGCGCGTTTTCCTCAAAGGTCGCGCCGTCCTCGACAATGTCCTCGGTCACGCCGACATCGTCAAGCGACAGAACCTGCACGCCCGGAAGCAATTCCGCCATCAGCGTGCGCATTTCGGCAATCTTTTTGGCGTTTCGGGATGCCAATACCATCGTCATTTGCTTCACCTCACCCTTCAAACAGCGCGCGGACGAACTCGGTGCGGTCAAATTCCTGCATATCGTCCAACTTCTCTCCCACGCCGATGAATTTGACGGGGATGTTCAGCTCCTTGCGGATGGAGATGATGATACCGCCCTTTGCGGTCCCGTCCAGTTTGTTGAGGATCAGTCCCGTCAGCGCCGCCGCATTCTTGAATTCCTTTGCCTGAATGATGGCGTTCTGCCCCGTGGTCGCGTCCAGAACCAGCAGGTTCTCGCGGCTCACCCCGGGCAACTCGCGGTCAATCACGCGGTTGATTTTCGCCAACTCATTCATCAGGTTGGTTTTGTTGTGAAGCCGTCCCGCCGTGTCGATAATCAAAACATCGGCGTTCTTGTTTTTCGCCGTGTGGCAGGCGTCAAAGACCACCGCCGCAGGGTCGCTCCCCTCGTTCTGGCGCACCAGATCGACCTTTGCCCGCTCGCACCAGACCGCCAGCTGGTCAATCGCCGCCGCGCGGAAGGTATCCGCCGCCGCCACAATGACTTTTTTGCCTTCCTTGCGCAAACGGTTTGCAATCTTGCCGATGGAGGTCGTTTTGCCCACGCCGTTGACTCCGATGACCAGGATAACCGACGGCACGGTCTCCAGCTTCAGATCCTCACCCTCGCCGATCATCCGTTCCAGAATGCTCTGCAGAGCACCCATCACCTGATCCTTTTCCTTGAGCCTGCCGTCCTTGATCTGCTCGCGAAGTTCTTCGATGATCTCCTCGGACGCATTCACGCCGACATCCGCGCAGATCAGCAGTTCTTCCAGTTCTTCCAACAGATCCTCGTCCACTTTGACGAAGTTCTTCAGCAGGTCGTTGATCTGTCCGAACAGCGCGTTTTTGGTTTTGCTCAGTCCCGATTTGACGCGGCTCCAGAAGGACTTTTTCTCCTTCTTCTTTTCCTCCGCCGTCAGCGGCGCGTCCTCCTCGGATTCCGCAGTTTCTTCCGCTTTCTCCGCTTTCTCCGCTTCCTCCGGTTCGGGAGCAGCTTCCGCTTCCGTCTCCGGTTCGGATGTAGCCTCGGAGACCTTCTCCGAGACGGAATGCTCCGATTCTGCCTGTTCAGCCGGCACTGTTTCCGGTTCCTTCTCCGGTTCCGCCTCGGGGGTCAGCTCCGGCTCGGTGACGGGAATCACCTCGGGCGCGGGGGTTTCCCCGATTCCCTTATCGGGTTGCGGGTCGGGCTTCTCCGGCACTTCGGGAAGCGGCTCGGAGGCTTCCTCCGCAGGATCCGGAATGATCGGTTGCAGGGGTGCCTCGGGCGCGGCAGGCTCGGTGGGAGTCACGGGAACTTCGGGCACGATTTCGGGCTTTGGCGCCTCCGTCTCCCGCTTCGGCTCATCCGCTTTCGCTTCTTCCGCCGCCTCAGCTTCTTCCGCTTCCTTTTTTTCTTCGGTTACAACGGGTTCTTCAACCGCGGCATCCTCTTTCTTCTTTTTCTTGCCGAACAGTTTATCCAAAAATCCCATCCCAGTCTTCTCCTTCCTTCTTCGAGATATCGTTGATATTCAGCATCAGCACCTTGGAGATACCGTGTTCCGGCATCGTCACACCGTAAAGTCTGTCCGCCGCCGCCATGGTTCCGCGACGGTGGGTAATCATAATGAACTGCGTTCCGTGTGAATAGCGCTTGATGTACTGCGCCAGACGCTCGACATTCACTTCATCCAGCGCGGCTTCGATCTCGTCCAGAATGCAGAACGGCGTGGGGTTGACCTGCAGGATTGCAAAGAACAGCGCAACACCGATAAATGCCTGCTCGCCGCCCGAAAGCTGCATCAGGTTCTTGATGATCTTTCCGGGAGGTGCGGCTTTGATCTCGATGCCGCTTTCCAGCACATTTTCGGGATCGGAAAGAGACAGTTCCGCCGATCCTCCGCCGAACAGCTCGGCAAAAACACGCCCGAAGTTTTCGTTGATCCGATTAAAGGATTCCACAAAAGCGGATTTCATATCCGTTTCAAGGTCGGCAATGACAAGAATTGTCTTTTTGCGGCTTTCCTCCAGATCGTCCAAATCCGCTCGCATCTTCTCATAACGGGTCCGCACATCCTCGTATTTGTTCACCGCGTCAAGGTCAACGCTGCCCATCGCGCGCAGTTTATTCTTACATTCGGTCTGGAGCGCGAGCATTTCGGGTCTTGTCTCCTTGGTCAGAGGCGGATATCCGAGCGCGAGCGCATCGTTGCGCGTCATCTCGTATTCCTCCCACAGTTTCCCCGCCAGCTTGTCCTGCGAATCGCGCAAGCCGCTCAGCTTTGCCTCACACTTGGTGTATTCGCGCAGGATCAGCTC
>CAKSUH010000030.1 GCA_934500855.1 uncultured Eubacteriales bacterium | reverse complement strand
GGGCAGAAGGTGGCGTTTGTCGGTGCGACGGGTGCGGGCAAGACGACGATTACGAATCTGATCAACCGGTTTTACGACATTCAGGACGGCAAGATCCGCTATGACGGAATCAATGTCAACAAGATCAAAAAGAATGATCTGCGGCGCTCCTTAGGGCTTGTTCTGCAGGACACGAATCTGGTCACCGGGACGGTTATGGACAACATCCGTTACGGAAAGCTGGACGCGACCGATGCGGAGTGCATTGCGGCGGCAAAACTGGCGGGTGCGGATGATTTCATCTCGCGTTTGCCGGACGGTTACGCAACGCAGTTGACGAACAACGGCGCAAACCTGTCGCAGGGTCAGCGCCAGCTGCTCGCCATCGCGCGCGCGGCGGTTGCCGATCCGCCCGTGCTGATTCTGGATGAGGCGACTTCCTCGATCGACACGCGGACGGAGGCGATTGTGCAGAAGGGCATGGATGCCCTGATGCGCGGTCGGACGGTTTTTGTGATTGCGCACCGTCTCTCCACGGTTCGGAATTCGGATGTGATTATGGTTTTGGATCACGGCAGGATCATCGAGCGCGGCAGTCACGAAAAGCTGATTGCCGAAAAGGGTCAATACTATCAACTCTACACCGGCGCTTTTGAGCTGGAGTAATGGGGAGATAAGGGAAAGACCTTGGGGGGAGAGGGACCTTGGAGGGGGAAGGACCTTGGAGGGGGAAGGAACCCCCTTTCGGATGGGGTTCCTTCCCCCTCCAAACCTCCCTCATCCTCCCGGAACTTCCCCCAAGAGCACCCGCCTATGCAGTGCGAAGATTTGTTTCGCTGTGTATGGCGCGGGTGCTCTTGGGGGGAGTTTTTTGTCCTTGGGGAGGTGGGATTTTTTGCAGAGTGCGGCTGTCGCGCCCGATTGGTGGGCAGGGGATTCTATGGGGTGCGTGGGGCGTTCCGCTCCTTTTGGGAGAATATCCTACTGCGAGACAGCTGTAACAAAAAAAGGGCAACCGTCCTTAATAACCGCTTTCCCGTATCTTTATGACCGCACATTTTCGGCGCATTGTCAATCCTTTCGCAAAAAACGATATTGCCGCACGGTCGGCGTTTTCATTTTGCGGAGAAGCCGTTTCTCTCTTTTCGTTATTCAGAACCGTATGTTCGCACTCTTAGAAATGCGTTGAAAGTCTTTGAAGGGGTCTGGGGAAACTATCTTCAGAAAACTCTGCTTTTTAATGTTGTGCAGGGGAGAGCGAAGCAATTTCCGACAGCCTTTCGTTCAGCGCCGTATGTTCGCACTCTTAGAAATGCGTTGAAAGTCTTTGAAGGGGTCCGGGGAAACTTTCTTCAAAAAACTCTGTTTTTTAATGTTGTGCAGGGGAGAGCGAAACGATTTTCGTCAGCCTTTCATCCGGAACCGTATGTTTGCACCCTTAAAATGCGTTGAAAGTCTTTGAAGGGGTCCGGGGAAACTTTCTTCAGAAAGTTTCCCCGGCGCGTCCCCGCGTCCCCGACGCGTCCCCGCGTCCCCTTACGGAAAGAGTTTTTCGAGGCGGCGGCAGAGATCGGGTGCGGGCGGAGTCAGCGGAAGGCGGTATTCGGGGAGACAGAAGCCGCAGAGGGATGCGGCGTACTTGACGGGAATCGGGTTGACTTCTGCGGTCAGCTCACGCAGAAGCGGGCGGAGTTCCTGCATTTTCTGAGCGGCGCGGCGGTAATTTCCGTCATCGCACAGGCGGCAAAGTTCGCACATTCGCTCGGGGAGAATGTTGGAAGCAACCGAGATCACTCCACGCGCGCCAAGCTTCATCGCCGCAACGGTCTGATGGTCGTTGCCCGTATAGACATCGAGGTCGTCTCCGCATTCCGAAACCGCCTGTTCCAGAAGCCCGAGGTCGCCGGACGCTTCCTTGATGCCGCAGATGCGGTCGAGTTTTGCAAGCTCGCGGTAATGCCCGATTGTCAGCGACATACCTGTGCGCGAGGGGACATTGGAGACGATAACGGGACGGGTTGAGGCATCGGCAATTGCGCGGTAATGAGCGAGGATCCCGCGGTCGGAAGCCTTGTTGTAGTAGGGTGTGACCGCAAGAAGCGCGTCCGCACCCGCAGAACAGGCGATTTCGGCAAGCCGTACGGCGCGGTCGGTGCAGTTGGAGCCGCAGCCGGCAAGGAGCGGGACCCGTCCCGCAATGCTCTCATGCGCCAAGCGGATCAGTTCGCGGTGCTCGTCGAAATCCAGCGTTGCGCTCTCGCCCGTTGTCCCCGCAACCAGAATTGCCGCAATTCCGCCCGCAATCTGAAATTCAATCAGCGCTTCCAGTGCGGGGCGGTCGATCTTTCCTTCCCGAAACGGGGTAATCAGCGCGGTTGCCGCCCCTTTGAAAACGGTCGGTTTGTGTAAGCTCATCCGAATTTTCCTCCTTCTTTGGCGGGAAAAGACTTGCAATCCGCTCCCGTTTGGTATATAATATAAAAGAAACCGTACCATGCGGGCGGAACGGGACCGCGTGTTCCCGCCGTCCCTCTGCCGCCGTTAGCAGAATATGCGCAAACGGTCCGCTTTGCGAAAGAGAGGATTTTTTACCCATGAGCGACATCATGACCAATGCCTTGCCCGAAACCGAACTGAAAACCTCGGACTTTGACTACGAACTCCCGCCCGAGCTGATTGCGCAGCATCCGACCGAGCGGCGCGACGCGTCGAGGCTGATGGTGCTGGACCGTGAGACCGGCAGTATCTGGCATCGGCATTTTTCGGACCTGACCGACTATCTGCGGGCAGGCGATGTTCTGGTTGTCAACGATTCCAAGGTCATCCCCGCGCGGCTTTACGGCTGTGTGGAGGGCAGACCCGAGGCGGGAATCGAGCTTTTGCTTCTGCGCCAACGGGAACTGGACCTGTGGGAGACGCTGGTCAAGCCCGGAAAGCGTGCAAGGGTTGGCATGAAGCTGGTGTTCGGAGACAGACTGCTGACGGGAGAAGTAACCGACATCGTGGAGGAGGGGAACCGACTGATCCGTTTCTCCTACGATCACAGCGCGCACGAGAACATCTATGACATCCTGCACAGGATCGGTCTGATGCCTCTGCCGCCGTACATTACCGAGCAACTGCGCGACAACGACCGCTACCAGACGGTCTATGCGCGCGAGGAAGGTTCTGCGGCGGCGCCGACGGCGGGACTGCACTTTACCCCTGAGTTGCTGGAACGCGTGCGTGCAATGGGCGTTGCGGTTGTTCCCGTGATGCTCCATGTGGGACTCGGAACCTTCCGCCCCGTTAAGGAGGACAACATCCGCGACCATGTGATGCATACGGAGTTCTGCTCGGTCAGCGCCGAGAGCGCGCGGATCATCAACGAGCGGAAGAAGGCGGGCGGACGGCTGATCTGCGTGGGGACAACCTCCTGCCGGACGATTGAAAGCGTGGCGGAGGAGGACGGAACGATTCCCGCAAAGAGCGGAGAGACGGGAATCTTCATCTACCCGGGCTACCGTTTCAAAGCGGTGGACGCGCTGATTACGAATTTCCACCTGCCGCAGAGCACGCTTCTGATGTTGGTCTCGGCGTTCTACGACCGCGATCACATTCTCGAGGCATACCGCATCGCCGTGCGCGAAAAGTACCGCTTTTTCAGTTTCGGAGACGCGATGCTGATTCAATGAGCGGGGCAGAACGCGAAATCTTTTTGGATAAATTTTCGGGAAGCAGTTGACATTATCACGATATCGTGATATAATAAAAGAGAACTTAGAGCAAAGAAGGAACCTGCTATGCCTGTTCTGTCAAGATTTTACGGTATTGTAATCAGAATGTATTTTTTGCAAAGCGAGCACAACCCGCCGCATATTCATGCAATTTACAATGAGGATGTTGCGGCGATTGACATCATGACGGGTGAGGTGTTGGAGGGATATCTCCCGAACAAAGCCGTGAATCTGGTTCGGGAATGGACTGCGCTTCACAGGGACGCTTTGATGGAGATATGGAAAACACAGGAATTCAAAAAGCTTCCGCCATTGGAATGAAGGGAGGGCTATCCGATGTTCCATAAGGTCAAACATGTTTGGGCGCTTCCGGAATTCAGACTGAGCGTTCAGTTTTCGGAGGGCGTGACGAAAATTTACGATGTAAAGCCGCTGTTTGAAAGAATTCCCGCATTCGCGGAGTTCAAAAAGCACCCGCAGGAATTTCTTTCGGTCTCGGTGGATGTCGGCGGGTACGGGATCGTGTGGAACGACGATCTGGATCTGTCCTGCGATGAATTGTGGGAAAACGGCGTGCGGGTGGAAACGCCGTTTGACGGACTGATGGCATTCAGCGACGCGACGGCTCTTTGGGGGTTGAATGAGAGCACCCTGCGAAAAGCCATTTCCTATGGGAAGCTGGTCAACGGCGTGGATGTCTGTAAATTCGGCAAGCAATGGGTAGTTTCGGTCGATGCGATGAAAAGGGAGTACGGAAACGGCGGCGGAATGTAAAATGCTGTCAAAATCGGGCGGACCCCATGGGGATCCGCCCGATTCGGTTTGGTTTTTGCTTTCCGTCAGTTGCCGCAGCAGTTGCAGAGCAGAATGCAGGCGAGGATGACGAGCCAGATCCAGTTGTTGTCAAAAAGCTGACAAATGCAGTTGCCGTTCATAACAGTACCCTACCTTTTCGAGATTCGGAGTGGACGGAGCGGCATTTGCAACGCGTCTGCCGTCACCGCCGTTTCGCCCTCCTGCTATCATGATATGTCGAACGGACGGATGTGTGCGGTGTTTCTGTCGGATTCCGCGAAAATGAATCCTTGCAACAAGATTATTGTGGAAAAAACGCTCCTGAAGCCTGTTTTGCACGCAGATTTGCAGGATTCCGGATTCCGAATTGCATTAAAAACTTGCGGATTTGTTGAAATCAACTAAAAAGGGGCGAAAAAATTGTGAAAATTACGGGTAAGAATCCGATTGACAAATCGGCAAAAAAAAGGTAAAATATAAGAAAATTCAGAAAGGCGGACGGAACTGTGAAAAAGAACGGTTGCACATTCGGATATGCAACACCGTGTGGAACGGCTTTTTCGTCTCGCGCCTGCCGCCGCGCCGTATATGGAATTTCGGACACTGCTGTCGCAGTGTCTGTTTTTGTTTTTCTGTGCCTGTGCGCGCTTTTGTGCGTTGTTGATTTTGCGATGATCGGGATTCTTGTCATTGCTGTAGCTGTCATTGTACGAATTATTGGGATAATCGGTCTGATTGTAATTGACGGAAACGGAATTGTTTTTACCGAACGGAAAAGAAGTCGGCTTATACCGTAGCCAATCGGCAGCGGAAAAAAGCAGCTCTCCGTTTCGGAGAGCTGCTTTTCCTTTTTGGTTCTGCGCCGTCCGGTACCGACGGCTTGAACAGATATATTTATTCCGAAAAAAAGAAAAAGAGAGGGAACAGTCATGAAAAAGGTCGGAAGATTTTTGACGGTGGCACTGGCGGCAGTCATGTGCGCGGCAGGCTTTGCGTCCTGCAAGAAAAAGAATTACGCAGAGAAGAACACCGAGTTTGTCATCGGAATGTCGGGACCGCTCAGCGGCGGCACGGCACTCTACGGGGAAGCGGTACGAAACGCCGCGCAGATGGCGGTTGACGAAATCAACGAGGCGGGCGGACTGAACGGCGTGAAGTTTAAGCTGTTGGCGCTGGATGACGCGAATGATGCGGATAAGGTTGCAACCAACTATGCCGAGCTGATCAAAAAAGGCACGCAGGTGTCGCTCGGCTGCGTGACAACCAAGCCCGCGCTGGAGTTCAAGAGCCTTTCGGAGAGCGACAACCTCTTCTTCCTGACCCCGTCCGCGTCGAACGATGAAGTTCCGAAGGTTCCGAACGGCTATCAGATGTGTTTTGCCGACGGAAATCAGGGAAAAGTTGCGGCGGAATATGTCAAACAGATGGTTGCCGACGGAAAATACGAAGCGGCGCAGATCGGCGTGTTCTACAAGTCCGACGAGGCGTATTCCAAGGGTATCTACGATCTGTTCCGTGAGAATGTGGGCAGTGATATTGCCGATGCGATGAAGGTAACGGTCTTTACCGATACCAACGATTCTGATTTCTCCTCGCAGATCGAACAGCTGAAAGACTGCAAATTCATCTTCCTGCCGATCTATTATACGCCCGCGTCGCTGTTCATGACGCAGGCGGTCAGAGCGAACAAGATCGCTTCGGACGCGGTTTACTACGGCTGTGACGGTCTGGACGGCATCGACTCGACGGAAGGCTTCGATATGTATACCATCCCGCAGGAAATCTCCATGCTGTCGCACTTCAACTCCAAATCCACGGATGCGAAAACCGTTGCGTTTGTGACCAAGTACACGGCAAAATACGGCACGGCAACCCTGAATCAGTTCGGCGCGTCCGCTTATGACTGCGTATACGCAATCTACGGCGCAATGAAGGCGGCTTCCGAGAAGGACCCGAGCAGCGTTTCGGTCACCATGAGCCCCTCCGAGCTGTGCGAGGTTCTCAAGGGGCAGTTCAACGGAGGGTATACCTTTGACGGCGTGACCGGAACCGGCATCAAGTGGAATGCGGACGGCTATGTCGATAAGCCCGCCGTGAAGTATGTGGTGAAGGAAGCGGGAGCAAAGAAGCCCGAATAAAGCGGGCGCCGATAAAAAACGCCGACAGCGGCACCGACGGTAGACGGAAGGAGCATTATGGAATTTTTAACTACACTCATCAACGGACTGAGTCTGGGCGGAATCTACGCCATGATCGCGTTGGGGTATACGATGGTATACGGCATCGCGAAAATGCTGAATTTCGCGCACGGCGACATCATCATGGTCGGCGGATATACCATCTTTGTGTTCATGAATCTGACGGGGAATCCGTGGGCGGCGATTGTCGCGGCAGTCGTATTCTGCGTTCTGCTCGGGTTTACGATCGAAAAGGTCGCGTATAAGCCCCTGCGTGGCTCCTCTCCTCTGGCGGTGCTGATTACCGCAATCGGCGTGAGTTACTTTTTGCAGAGTCTGGCGCAGATCATCTTCGGCTCCGCGCCGAAGATGGTCGGCATACCGGATTTGGGCGTGGTCCGCTTTGCGGGGCTGACGGTTCAGCGCTCCACATTGGTCACGCTCGGCTGTACGGTTGCCCTGATGGTGGGGCTGAACCTGTTCATCCGGTTCACCAAAACGGGGCGCGCCATGCTTGCGGTTTCGGAGGATCGCGGCGCGGCTCAACTGATGGGCATCAATGTCAACGGCATCATTTCGGTGACCTTCGTCATCGGGTCGGCGCTCGCGGCGCTTGCGGGGCTGTTCTATCTGCTCAAAGCCCCGAGCATCAACAGCAACTTCGGCTCGCTCCCCGGCATCAAAGCGTTTACGGCGGCGGTCATCGGCGGCATCGGGTCGATTCCGGGCGCCATGCTCGGCGGCATTCTGCTCGGCGTGGTGGAGTGCATCTGCGGCAGTATCACCGTGATTGCGCCCTACACCGACGCGATTGAATTTACCATCCTGATTGTGATCCTTCTGGTTCGCCCGACAGGATTCCTCGGAAAGAAACGGAGGGAAAAGGTATGACTTCACCGGCACGAAAGAAAATCAAGTGGAAATACTATGTCAATTACGCCGTGATCGGTGCGCTGACGGTTCTGTTCGGCATCCTTTCTGCCGTGGGCGGGTTGGATCAGGGAACGCAGTTCCTGCTCGAGAAGATCGGCATCAGCATCATTCTGGCGGTGTCGCTCTCTCTGGTGGTCGGCTTCCTCGGGGAACTGAGCCTCGGGCACGCGGGCTTTATGTGCGTGGGCGCGTATCTCGGCGGCAAGCTGTCGGTCGTGCTGGTAAAGGCAATGGGGAACGGGATTCCCGCCCTGCTTCTTTCGGTTCTGGTCGGCGGAATTGTTGCGGCGCTGTGCGGCGTGGTCATCGGGCTTCCCGCGCTCCGTCTCAAGGGGGACTACCTTGCCATCGTGACGCTTGCGTTCGGCGAAATTGTCAAGTCGATTTTTCAGAATACCAATCAGGAAACCTTCGGCGGCGCGCTCGGCATGGCAACGCCGCGCTATGACCGCAACACGCTGTTTATTCTGGAATTCGTTCTGGTGCTTGTTACGCTTGCGGTGGTGCAGAACCTGATCCGCAGCCGCCACGGGCGCGCGATTACGGCAATCCGCGACAGCGAAATCGCGGCGCGCGCAACCGGTATCAATGTAACGAAATACAAGCTACTGGTTTTTACCGTGTCCGCATTTTTCGCGGGCATTGCGGGCGTGCTCTACAGTTACGGCAACAACATGGTGCAGAGCACGAAGTTCGGGTATAACTATTCCATCGAGATTCTGGTCATGGTGGTTTTGGGCGGCATGGGGAGCATCAATGGCTCCATCATTGCGGCGGCGCTGATTACCTTCCTCAACCTCAAGCTGGCAACGGTGCTGACGGGCAACCTCGCGGTCCTGCAGAATATGGTTTACGCGTTGGTGCTGATTCTGATCGTCATTTACAACAACGCGCCCGCGCTCAAGGGCTTCCGCGAGAAGTACAACCTGCGGCGGCTGATTGACAGGCTGTTCCGTCACCGCAAGGATCCCGCGTTCGTGCGCGAGGACGAGGCAAGCTGGGAGCGGATTCCGACGAAGATCGAAATGGATGAGCTTCTGTCGGTTGACCTGCGCACGGGGGAATATCCCGAGGGTAGCGTTCCCGAAAAGCCCGACAAGACAACGGACGGAAAGGAGTCCCGATAATGGCAGAATACATTTTGGAAACGCGCGGATTGGGAATCTCCTTCGGCGGTCTGAAGGCGGCGCAGAATGTGAATCTGCGCGTGAAGAAACGGGAGATATACGGTTTGATCGGTCCCAACGGCGCGGGCAAGACAACGGTGTTCAATATGCTGACGGGGGTCTACAAGCCGACAACGGGGGAGATCCTTCTGGACGGGACCCGTATTGACGGGATGGGGCAGGAGAAAATCAACCACCTCGGCATTGCGCGGACTTTTCAGAACATCCGTCTGTTCAACAACATGACGGTGGTGCGGAATGTGATGGTGGGACTGCACAACAACGAAAAATACAACACGAATTTTGCCGAGACGGTTCTGCGGCTCCCGCGCCATTTCCGCGTGGAGAAGGAGATGCGCGAGGAGGCGAAGTCGCTGTTGCGCATTTTCGGTCTGGAGGATGTGCGCAACGAACTGGCGGCAAATCTGCCCTACGGCAAGCAGCGGAAACTGGAGATTGCGCGCGCGCTTGCAACCGGACCGAAGCTGCTCCTGCTTGACGAGCCTGCGGCGGGGATGAACCCGCACGAGACCGAGGAGCTGACCGAGACGATCCGGCAGGTGCGGGACCGCTTCGGGATGACGATTCTGCTGATTGAGCACGACATGAGTCTGGTATCGGGCATTTGCGATGAGCTGACGGTGCTGAATTTCGGCACGACGCTGGCGCAGGGACCGACCGCCGAGGTGCTGAAGAACCCCGAAGTCGTCAAGGCTTATCTGGGTGACTGAGAAAGGAGACGGACATGGCAATGCTGGAGGTATGGGATCTGGAGGTCAGCTACGGGCTGATCCGTGCGATCCGCGGAGTTTCCTTCGAGGTCAACGAGGGCGAGATTGTGGCGCTGATCGGGGCGAACGGTGCTGGCAAAACGACGATTATGCACGCGGTGGCGGGTTTGATTCCGAAGCGTGCGGGGCAGGTATCGTTTCTCGGGAACGATATTACAAACACCCCTGCATACAAATTGGTTCCGATGGGAATGGCGCAGGTGCCCGAGGGGCGGCGGATTTTTCAGGAGCTGACGGTTGAAGAGAATCTGCGTTTGGGTGCGTACACGCGGAAGGACCGGAAGGAGATTGACGAAACGCTGGAGCGCTTATACGGTCGCTTTGCGATTCTGCGCGAGCGGTCGGGGCAGGTTGCGGGGACGCTTTCGGGCGGCGAGCAGCAGATGCTTGCGATGTCGCGGGCGCTGATGTCGCATCCGAAGCTGTTGCTTCTGGATGAGCCGAGCATGGGGCTTTCTCCGCTTTATGTGAACACGGTATTTGAGATGATCGAGCAGATCAACCGCGAGGGGACAACGGTTCTTCTTGTGGAGCAGAACGCGAAGAAGGCGCTCTCGATTGCAAATCGCGCTTATGTTTTGGAGACGGGCAAAATCACGAAGTCCGGCTCGGGCATGGAACTCCTCCACGACGATGCTGTACGGAAGGCTTATCTGGGGGGGTAAGGGAAAGACCTTGGAGGGAGAAGGGACCCCCTTTCGGAGGGGGTCCCTTCTCCCTCCAAACCTCCCTTATCCTCCCCGAACTTCCCCCCAGAACCCCGCCGTTTCACAAGCGATAATTCGGTTCGCTTTTTGTGGCGGCGGGGTTCTGCGGGGAAGTGTTTTTGGGAATAGGGAGGAACTTATTTTACGGCTTTATAGATGATAACCTTTTTTTTTCTCTTTTTTGCTTCTTGAATTACAAAGCGTGTGCCGTGAGATTCTCCGTCCCAAAAAGCAAGGATGATATCCGCATAATCAATTATTAAAAGATTTCTGATTAAGGGTGCGCGCCGTCCATATGCCTTATAATCCGGAAGGAATTCCCTCAATGGAATTTGATGTATATTGGCGTAATTTCGCGCGCAAGTATCAATTCCGATTGCACCGCCTGAAACAATTTCTGTTACGGCTGTCGGCAAGTAGTCCTCAAGGTTCTCTACTTGCAAATTTCTTGATCCTATAATTGCTACTTTCATATTCCCGCCTAAATGCATTTTAGATATCTTTTGCGCCCATAATAAACATTATAGCACAAAATAGATGTAAAATGAAGTCACTTTGAGAAAAAGAGGGAAAAAATATGGGAATTAAGAGTTTGAGTATTCGGATTGACGAGGATTTATTGGATAAGCTTCATGTGGTTGCGGATTACGAGGGGCGCAGTGCGAACAGTGAAATCAACATTCTGATCCGCAATGCAGTGGAGCAGTTTGAAGCGAAGCACGGCGAAATTGTGTTACAC
>CAKSUH010000029.1 GCA_934500855.1 uncultured Eubacteriales bacterium | reverse complement strand
GCCGTCCATCAGCACGGGCAGGGTCATGTTTTCCACGACATCCAAAACGGGAATCAGGTTATAGAACTGATAAATCAACCCGACCTGCCGACGGCGGAAGATTGCCAGCGCTTCCTCGTTCTGGGCGTAAATGTCCTGCCCGTTCAGGTAGACTTTGCCCGAAGTGGGGCGATCCACACCGCCGATAATATGCAGCAGGGTCGATTTCCCCGACCCCGAAGGACCGATGATGGCAAGGAACTCCCCCTTCTCCACCGAGAACGAAATGTCATCAACCGCGCGAACCGTGTTCTCCCCCGACCCGTAGGTTTTTGTCAGATGCTCAATCCTCAGAATTTCCATTGATGCCTCTCCTTTCTGTTTCTACCACGATTTTACCATGCCAAAATGACTCTTTCGTGACTGGGGGGATGCGTTTGGGGAAAACTTTTTGGAAGAAAGTCAACGCTTCGCTACTGACGGTTGCAGGCAACCGTCATCCCCCAAGCCCCTTTCCAAAACTTCCCCCAATTATATAAACGGTGCGAACAAAGTACGCCACCCCTTTCAATCACCAAAAGATCTGCGCACTATGTTCGCACTCCTAAATAAATGCGTTGAAAGTTCTTGGGGGCTTGGGGCTTCTTTCAAGAAGCCCCCATCGCATCCCCCACAACCCCCCTACACTACGCCTTTGTAGAAGCGGACGGTGAAGAGCGCGCCGCCGCAGGGGGCATTCGAGGCGGAGAGCGTTCCGTTCTGGGCGGCAATGACCGTCCGCGCTAAGGAGAGACCGATTCCAACGCTTTCGGGACTTGCATTCGAGCCGCGGTAAAAGCGGTCGAACAGGTGCGGGATTTCCTCCTTTGCAAAACCGACACCGCTGTCATGAATCAGAATCTCACAGAAGAGCGCCGTCTCGCGCACCGTGACCGAAATCTCACCGCCCGCAGGCGTGTGCTCGGAACAGTTCTTCAACAGATTCCCGACCGCCTCCGCGCTCCACGCAAGATCGCCGGTGAAGGTCTCGTCGCCAACCGTGACCGAGAGCACCTGCCCGCGCAACTCGATTGCAACCTCCAGAGGCGCTAACGCCGCGCGCAACAGATCCGCCGCACGCACCGTGTCGCGGCGGAACGCCACCGTCCCCGCATCGATCTTTGAAAGTTTCAGAAGCGTTTCCACAAGCCAGTCGATCCGCGCGAGCCGCTGTTTCAATTCAAACATCAGGCGCGTCCGCTCCTCCGCCGTCAGGTCGCTCTTGGAAAGGAGAGAAACCGTCAGGTTCATCGAGGTCAGCGGCGTGCGGAGTTGGTGGGAGATGTCCGCCAACGCGTCGCTCATCCGCACACGGTCGCGCGAGAGATAGTCCGCCTGCTCCCGCAACCGAACCGTCATTTTCCGCACTTCACTGGAGAGGATCGACAGCTCCCCCTCCGCCGCATCGCGGATTTCCACGCTGTCCGCGCCGTGCAGAATGCGATCCAGCGATTCCGACAGCTCCGCAATTCGGCGGTAGCGCCGCGCGGTCAACACGGCAAAGGTCGCACAGAGCGCCGCGCACGCGCAAAAGGCGATCAGCGCCGCCCACGGGGAGAACGCGAACATGGCGCAGGAAACCGCGACGGTCAACAACGCCGCAATCAGCGCCGCCCGCCGCACTTCACGGTCTTTCCAAAGATTCATCTCAATCCACCCGATACCCGAGCCCGCGCACCGTGCGGATGACCGTCGGGTTTGCGGGGTCATCCTCCACCTTTTCGCGGATGCGCTTGATGTAAACCGTCAGCGTGTTGTCGTTGACGAAGTCACCCGCCACATCCCAGATGTCCTCCAACAGCTTTTCGCGCGTCATCAACCGCCCGCGGTTGGAGACCAACAGCAACAGGAGGCGGTATTCCAACGCCGAAAGCGCCAGTTCCGCGCCGTTTTTGGTCACGGTTCCGCTGTCCGCGTTGATTTCGAGATTGCCGACCTCCAAAAGATTCCGGTTTCCGCACCGCCGCAGGGCGTTCTTGATGCGTGAAACCAGTTCGCGCGGCTTGAAGGGCTTTGGAACATAATCGTCCGCGCCGAGATCAAACCCCGTTACAATACTGCCCTCGTCTCCCGAGGCGGTAAGAAAGATCACGGGCGGCGGGTTCTTCCGCTTTTTCAGTTCGTTACAAACGGCGTAGCCGTTGCCGTCGCGCAGGGAGATGTCAAGCAGAACCAGATCGAATCTGCCGCGCGCCATGCAATCAAGCGCCGCGCGCTGTCCGTCCGCCGCAGTGACGGCGAAGCCTTCGGAGCGCAGAAACTCCCCCAAAGTACGGGTGATTTCGGGGTCATCCTCTACCAAAAGAATCGTCTGCATCTCAATAATTCTTGCTGTAATCGCTGCGGGTGCCGGTCGGTTCCGCATCGGTTACGGCATTGGTTGTTTGTTCCGTTTTCGCATCTGTCGAGCGGGTAATCTCCCCGTCTCCCCCGTTTCCCGTACAGCCCGCGAAGCACAGGAGCGCGCCGGCGAGCAGGGCAATCAACATCTGTTTCATCGTCTGTTCCTCCGTTTTTGTTTTCTCCATTATATCATGTTGACGGCAGATTGTCAAGGGGAAAGGAAAGACCTTGGAACTCTGTCCCAAGCCCTGCTTAGGAAACTTCTTGAAAGAAGTTTCCTAAGAACCTTCAAGAACTTTAACGAAGGGGATTTCCCCCCTTTTCTTTGGGCTTTTACAAATTCTGATGTAGCCGTTTGCCGTGCTACGAATTCCGGCTGCTAAGGCTGTCGCCTTTCTCCGCTACCGGATAGAAATGGTAGGGATGTTACATATTACAATATAAAAACAAACGGAACGGCACTCCGCCGTTCCGTTCGGGATTCATTTCTTCCATTCCTCCGCCAGAATCGAGCAGATTCCAACCGTTACATAATTGCCCTTCACCAGCATGGCATCGCGCAGATAGCCTTCGAAGGTCATGCCGCAACGCTCCATCACATGAAGCGACGCGTCGTTGCCTTTGATGAATTTCGCCTCGATTCGATGCAGATGCAGATCCGAAAACCCAAACCGCAGAACGCGTTCCAACGCTTCGGCGGCGATTCCTTTTCCCCAATAATCCGGATTCAGCACATATCCGACCTCGGCGCTGTCCGAGGGGCAATTGAAGGAGGTGAATCCGCAGGTTCCGACCATCTTGCAGTCGGGTTCGTAAACGATCGCCCAATCGTAAAACATACCCGCCGCATAGCGGGTCCCGAGGTATTGCAGGTACTCCTTTGTATATGCCTTATCCGGATGCGGATGCCATGTCAGGTACTTTGTCACATCACTGCGACAGGCATATTCGTGCATATCCTGCGCATCCGTTACCAGCATTTTCCGCAAGGTCAGCCGATCGGTCAGCAACTCCGGGAGATGCGAAAAAACGCGATAGATCTTCTCTTTTTTCATGTCGGTCCCCTCCGCGTCATTTTGTCAGCCCCTCTATTATATACGAAATCGGGACGGATTGCAAGCCTTTTGCGAAAAATTTGCCGTTTGGAAATTCCGAAAGAAAAAATTTGCGTCCCCTATGGCTTTTCCGTGCGGTTTGTGGTATAATAATAGGTATCAGGAAAAACGGAGGGATGCGGGATGCAGTTCATCGAATCGGAAATTCTTGCGGGCGAATTGGTTCCCGTTCTGCTCGGGCAATCGGTTGAGACAAACGAGACCGCAAAGCGCGTATTCCGCAGGTACCGTTTGATTTCTCATGTGTTCTGCGAGAAAAAGCCCCGCGTATTCGGGCTGACCTTCTGCACCAAGTATCACATCATCCGCCATGCGGCGGGCGAAGAACTGATGCTGACCGCGCTTCTGGATTTTGCCAAGCGTCTGACGGGCGCGGATATTATTTATTACCTCATTCCCTGCACGGTCGATTACGCGAATTTCGTCTGGCGCTACCATAACGAGCTGGAGCCATACTATGTGATTGCGGACTGGCAGGAGATGCAACAGGTCTGGTACGGAGAGGAGGGGTCATGATGCAGACACGGCTTTTGGGTGTACTGGGCGGTCTGGGTCCCATGTCGACCTTCCGCTTCTGCGAACTTCTGACCGCGCACACCGCCGCTGACTGTGACGCGGACCACATCGACATGATCGTCAGCAGTCGCGCTTCCACGCCCGACCGCACGGCGTTCATTCTCGGCAAGTCCGACCGCTCCCCTCTGCCCGCCATGCGCGAGGAAGCGGCGCGGTTGGTTGCGGCGGGCGCGGAGCTGATCGTCATTCCCTGCAACACGGCGCACTACTTCTACGACGCACTTGCCGCCGACTGCCCTGTTCCGATGCTGAACATCATCCGCGAAACGGTTGAACTTCTCCACCGTGCGGGAATCCGTCGGTTCGGGCTTCTGGCAACCGAGGGAACCGTGCGCTCCCGCTCCTACCATCGCTATACCGAGGGGACGGGGACCGAGTGTCTGGTTCCGACAGAAGCGGAGCAGGCGATCATTTCCGACATCATTTACGGTGCGGTCAAGCGCGGCGAAGCGCCCGACACGGAAGCCTTCCGCAGGGTTGCGGACGCACTGCTTGCGCGCGGATGCGAAGCGTTGGTATTGGGATGCACCGAACTTTCCCTGCTCCCGAAGGACGGGCTTGATCCGTCGGTTTTTATCGATTCTCTTGATGTGCTGGCATATCGCACGATCGCGGAATGCGGCAAGAACCCGATCGGCTTCCCCGCGTTCTTTTCCGCCGCAAAGGAGATCTGCCATGACATTTGACGCGCTTCTCGCACAGGCGAACCGCTACCGAATGAGCGAACAGGCCTTGAAAGCCGATGCGGAATCCGTATTCGTCTGCATCCGCGGCGCACACGCGGACGGGCACGACTTTGCACCAGAGGCTTACGCACGCGGTTGCCGTCTCTTCGTTGCGGAGCATCCGCTCCCCCTCCCCGCCGACGCGGTAACGGTCACGGTTCCCGACACGCACACGGCGCTTGCGGCGCTTGCCTGCGCACACGCGGGAGAACCTTCCCGCGAACTGGCGGTCATCGGCATTACGGGAACCAAAGGAAAGACAACAACGGCATTGCTTCTCTCTCACATTCTGAATTCCGCCGGGATACGGTGCGGGTATATCGGAACGAACGGTATGGATACGGGCAACGGGAAGCAATCCCTCACCGCCAATACCACACCGGATGCGGTGACCCTGCAGAACGCTCTGCGGGAGATGGTGTCGGCGGGTTGCCGTGCGGTTGCGTTGGAGGTTTCGTCGCAGGCGCTGAAACTGGGGCGCGCCGCGGGAACGGTCTTTGACACCTGCATCTTCACAAACCTTTCCCCCGACCACATCGGACCTTCGGAGCATCCCGACTTTGCCGATTACGCCGCCTGCAAGCGAAAGCTGTTTACGGATTACCCGACCCGCGCGGTGCTTTGCAATGCGGACGATCCGTTTTCGGCGACCCTGCTTGCCGATACGCACGCGCCGCTTTGCGTGCGGTGCGCTTCCCAATCTCCTGCCGACTGGACGGTTCGGGGGATTGAGCCGTACCGCCGCGAAACCGAACTGGGGAGCCGCTTTACGCTCCTTCATGCGGGAAGCGAACCGATTTCCTGCCGCCTGCCGCTCATCGGAAGCGGGAATGTTTCCAACGCGTTGCTTGCGATAGCCTGCGCGGCAGAGCGGTTCGGCGTCTCCCCCGAAACTGCGGCGAGATCGCTTGCGGAGATACGCATAGCGGGGCGCTCGGAGGTCTTGGGACTTCCGAACGGAGCGCTCGCGGTCATTGACTACGCGCACAACGGGGTCAGTCTGCGGCGGTTGCTTTGCGACCTGCGCGAATACCGCCCCGACCGTTTGATCGTCCTGTTCGGCTCGGTCGGCGAGCGGACCCGCCTGCGGCGGCGGGAACTCGGCGAGGTTGCCGAAGAATGCGCGGATCTTGCGATTCTGACATCGGACAACCCGGGCTGTGAGGACCCGAATGCAATCATCCGCGACATTGCCGTCGGCATGGTCAACACGCCGCACATGGAGATTCCCGATCGCCGCGAGGCAATCTCGGCGGCAGTCGGTCTGCTGCGCCCGAATGACATTCTGGTGCTTGCCGGAAAAGGACACGAACGCTATCAGCTTATCGGAAAAGAGAAGCGCCCCTTTTGCGAGCGGGAAATTCTGCTCTCCTGCGAAAGCAGTTCCCGGGAACCGTCTCCCGCCCCCCGCTCGGCACCGCAATAACCGGGTATCCCCCGCGGAGATGTCTGCTTATGCAGAGGATCTCCGCGGGGGATCGTCATTCGGCGGCAGATCGGCTGAAAGAGGGTCCGCCGATCGGTTGAACGGAACGCGGCTCTCGCTTCTGCCGCAGAAATCCGACAGCCCCGATTCGAAATACGCCTCATCCTTTTTCGGGTTCGGCGGAAGAAGGGCAGGATCCCCGCGATAAACATACTGCGCGTCGGTCACCGAAACCTGCACCGGAAAATGCCGCTCTACCCGAATGAGCGCAACAGGGCGCGCATCCTCGGAACCGTCCGTACCGTGCAGGACTCCGCCGTCATTCCCCGCCACCGCGCAAAGGACATGACGGTCGCAAGCCTCCTGCGGCTCGGTTCCGAGAACAAACCACCCGCTTGCCATGCGGCTTCCTCTCGCATCGCAAAGACAGCTGTCCGTGCAGATTTTGCCGGAATCGCGACAATAGGTCAGGCAAACCACATCGGACGGAATTTCGAACTCGGTCCGTCCTCCCGTGACCGCCAGAATCCGCCGCATCACGCTGTTCCATGTCCCCGTGCACAGATTGCGCCCTTCCACCGGCTCGGGGTACTCGTAACCGCACCATACCCCGCAGATCAGATCGGGCGTGTAACCGACAAACAGGCGGTCGCGGTCATCCTGCGTGGTCCCTGTTTTTCCCGCGCACTCGGTCAGCCGTCCGAGCGTGATTGCAGACGAGGTCCCGTCCCGCACAACGCCTTCCAGCAGTTTGGTCATTACCGCCGCATTCCCCGCAGACAGTACCCGCTCGCCCGAATCCGGACAGGACAGCAGCACCGTTCCGTCCGCATCGGTCACGCGGTAATAGGAGCGCGGACGATGGTAAATGCCCGCATCGGCGAAAACCGTATAGGCGGCGGTCAGCTCCCGCAGGGTCACGCCGTAGTGCAACTGTCCCAATCCGAGCGCCGCCACATCGCAGTCGCTCTCCCCTGCGCGGTCAATCAGACTTTCCAGACGAAACTTCTCCTTTGCCCAGCGGTAAGCGTTTCGCAGCCCCACATCTTCCAGCACCCGCAGGGCAACCGTGTTGGTCGAATGCGCAACGGCATAGGGAATATCTGTCAGCCCGCGATAGAAATTCGTTGCGTTCTTCGGCCACGGTGTTTCGCCGTCCTTGCCGAAATTGACCGGCACATCGTCATAAACGGAACTCCATGTGATTTTCCCCTCTGCCAGCGCAGGCGCATAGACCGACAGCGGCTTGATTGCCGAACCGGGCGGACGGCGGGTCTGCGTTGCGAAATTCTGAATGCGGTTGGCGGTCTTTTCCCCGACCGCCCCCGCGACGGCGAGAATGTCGCCCGTCCTTGCGTCAATCACGATCAGCGCCGACTGCGCACGGATCCCGTCTTTGTTCTGCGGCGTGCGGACCTCACTTCGGTAGTAATCCTCCACAAGCTTCTGGACCTCGGGATTCATTGCGGTATCGATGCGAAGCCCGCCACCGAAAACCCTTGCGGACGCCGCGGCACGGCTGATCCCTTCCTTGGCGGCAAGATCGGTGATCACATCTTCCAGAACCATATCGGTATACCACGAATAAACGGTCTCCGCTCCCGCTTTGTCCCTGTCCGCAAGCCCGAGCGGTTCCGCCTGCGCGACTGCACAGTCCTCCGCCGAAAGATACCCCTGTGCGCACATTTCGGAAAGGATCAGATTCCGCCGTTCGAGCGTATGCTCCGGATGCGTCAGGGGATTATAGTAGGTGGGGTTGTTGGTGACGGCGGCTATTGCCGCGCATTCCGAAACGGTCAGTTCGGACGGCTTTTTGCGATAGTAAAGCTCTGCCGCCTGCCCGATACCCGTACACCCGTTTGCAAACGGAATGATATTGACATACAGCTCCATGATCTCGCTTTTGTCCAGCTTCCGCTCCATATCCCGCGCATACAGAATCTCCTGCAGTTTGCGCCGCAGGGTCACTTCGCTGTCTCCCGTCAGATTCTTTACGGTCTGTTGGGTAACGGTGGAAGCCCCGAAGCGCTCCTTTCCGCCCTTCAGATAGGACAGTCCCGCTGCCGCGGTGCGAATCCAGTCCACGCCGCGATGGGTATCAAACCGCTTGTCCTCAATCGCCACGAATGCGTGAATCAATGCTTCGGGCAGGTCCGCATACGAAACATAACCGCCCTCCCGTGCCTGCGGAACGCCTTCCGTGAGAACCTCCGCCGTTCCCGTTCGGTTCGTGCGATCGGTAAAACGGTAGGCGGTCAGCACGGGCGGCGCACCGGGATTCGGCGTCTCCAACAGCGCGTCCGGCAGGGTCATGTCAAAATTTTTCCGCACAAAGAAACCGCCCGCGACAACCGCAACGGTCAGAAAAAGCAACAGAACCGTGCAAATACGCAACAGGACGCATCCCGCGCGCCGCTTTGCGATTCCCCTTCTACGGGATTCCATTTTCGCATCACCTCCGATTCTATTGTTTCCGCTTTCGGTGAATATATCACACCGCATACGGAAATGCTATGATTACCACATTTTCGGAGGAAAAAGGCAATGAACCGAACAAAAATCATTCTGATCCTTTGCGTATCTCTGCTTTGCGTCTGTCTGGTGTTCGCCGTCACGGCGCTGACCGTTCTGCGCAATGCGGTTGCGGAAACGGGACAGATGCGGAGCGAGGCACAATCAATGCTGGCAGAGCTGGAAGTTGCGCTCCGTTCCGGCTCCCCGGCACCGACCGACACATCAAAGTCCGACGATGTGCGTCAGGTCGGCGTGCTTTTCGACCACTTCTGCGTGCGCGACAGCGGCGGGCGGGTTGCGGTTTACACCGAATCGGGTGAACTGGTCAGCCTGACCGACATCTCCGTATCCGCACTTCCGAAATCCGACCGCGACGCACTCCGCGACGGCATCCGTTTCACCTCATGGAAAGAGGTACTGGCGCTTTTGCAGGACTGGGGGGAGTAAGACCTTGGGGCGTTGCCCCAAGCCCCACTTAGGGGACTTCTTAAGGAGAAGTCCCCTAAGAACCTTCAAGACCTTCAACGCAATTGAATTGAATTGATGTCTCTATTTTTATGTTGTACAGATTCTGATGTAGCCGTTTGCCGTGCTACTATTTCCGGCTGCTCCGCGTCCAATCCCGTCCAGCGGGATTGGCAAAGCGGCTTCCGCCGCTCGCTCCGCTACCGGATAGAAAAAGTTCAGGTTAGTCAATAAACGGAACGGAACGACCCATGTGTCGTTCCGCCCTATTCAAATGTAACTTCCCTATCACTTCTATCCGGTAGCGGAGAGAGACGATAGTCGTCCGCATTTCGCTGGCGGAATGCGGCTCGGGAGCAGCCGGAATTCGTAACACGGAACATGGCTACATCAGCATCCACACAACAAAAAAAGAGGATCAAAAATCCCCTTAGTTGAAGTTCTTGAAGATTCTTAGGAAACTTCTTTCAAGAAGTTTCCTAAGTGGGTTTGGGCAAAGCCCAAGGTCTTACCCCCAGATCCTGTCACAGAGGCGGCGCAGAGGCGGAACTTTGAGAAACAGGTAGAACAGAAACGCGCCTCCTGCGTTGAGAATCAGGTCATCCACATCACAGGAACCGACCATCAGCAGAAGCTGGGTTCCCTCTACCAGCGCAACCGTCAGAATAACGGTAGGCAGAAACACATACCAATGCCGTTGCGCGCGCCACAGGCGGGGAAGAAAAAACGCCATGGGCATGAACGCACAGAGATTGCCGAGCAGATTCAAAACCATGTAGCCGAAATTGATGCGCCCGTTCAGAAACCCGTTGACATAAACGCGAATGCTGTAAAACGGGCGGAAATTGACGAACCATTTCATGTAGTACGCCCGAGGGGTCATTCCCGCATTCTCCAACCGCGTCGGATCAAGGCGGAGGGTTTCGTCCATCAGCGTCAGCGACAGGATCAGATACACATACAGAATAAAATAGAGCGTCAAAAGCCGCCCGATGATGCGTCCGTCCCCCGTCCGCCCGCGGTAAAGCAACCCGCCGAGATAGGAAATCAGACAGATCAGAACCAACAGCAGACACCGCAGAGCCAGCGGTCCCGGCAAAGCCGCGTCATTCAGCTTCGGGTACAGCTCCATCACCGCAAACAGCACCAACAGCACGCCCGATGCAAACAGGACCGCAAGATCCGCGTGCAGATAATCCTTCCAGTGTTTCTTCATATCCACCAGTCCACCTCAAAAAATGCGTTTTTCCGAAAAATACATCGGTTGACATTGCCGATGCGGTCCATACTAACGGCAGGAATTCACGAAAGGAGCCTGCCATGAATGCGACTGCCCCCAAAAACGACCGTATGCTGACCGCCGCGCCGTCCCGTCTGGTCCTCTCGCTGGCTCTGCCTGCCACCGTTGCGCTGCCGATTTCCGCCGCCTGCGGAATTCTGGACGCATGGTTCATTTCCCGTCTCGGAAACGCTGCCGGCGGCGCGGTCGGTATCGCGTTCGCGGTCATGGCGTTGATTCAGGCGATCGGATACACGCTCGGAACCGGTGCCGGAAGCCTGATTTCCCGCGCGCTCGGAGCGGGAAAACAAACCGACGCCGATTTCTTTGCGTCCCTCGCGTTTTATCTGTCTCTTACACTCGGCGGACTTGTGGCGCTCGTCGGGCTTTGCTTCACGGAGCCGATTCTCCGATTTCTCGGAGCCTCCGAAGGAATCTACCCGTATGCCCGCGCCTACGCCGTGTTTCTCTTTCCCTCCGCGCCGCTGATGTGCGGTGTGTTCGTACTCAACAATCTGCTTCGCGCCGAGGGACAGGTTCGCTATGCCATGTTCGGCACGGTTGCGGGGAATCTCGTCAATGTTGCGCTGGACCCACTTTTCCTGTTTCGCGCGGACATGGGCATCGGCGGCGCGGCGCTGGCACTCCTGATCTCGCAGGCGGTCGGTTTTCTCCTGCTTCTCGGGCGTTACC
>CAKSUH010000028.1 GCA_934500855.1 uncultured Eubacteriales bacterium | reverse complement strand
CAGGGTGGTTGTTTTGCCGCAACCGGAGGGTCCCAACAGAGTGATAAACTCCTTGTCATGGATCTCCAGATGCAAGTCGTCCAGAACGGTTTCTCCGTCAAAAGACTTCGAGATACCGTTCAGCCTGATCAGCACATCTTTGTTCATTCCGCATAAATACTCCTTTTGAATAAAAGATTTGTGTCTATGGGACGAGCCGGAACCGTCTCCCCGCGCAAGGCTGAAAATGTGCGGGGCCCTGTCACCGACACCACGGCGCCATAATAACAGTCAATATTGTAGCAGATTTGTTCCCAAAATGCAAGGGTTTTCCAAAAATAATTAAATTTCGGCATTATCCCCAACGAGACGGGATGAAACGGCATGGTTTGGAATTATCTCACAAAAAATACCGGAATTCTCCCGTTTCCTCTTTTATTCTCCCGAATCCTCGCGTTTCAACGCGCCGAAAAAACGCGAAAAGAGGCTCATGGAGAAGCACCAGAGCGACAGTCCGTCGCCTGCCCGCAGGAGAAAATAGACGGCAACGGACCAGAGCAGAAACAGAAACACGAGAGAGGTTGCGGTCAGGACGGTATCCGAGGCGCGGGGAGAGAGCCTTGCGGAAACGGCGTCTCCGAGCATTCTGCCGCCGTCGAAGGAACGGATGGGCAAAAGGTTGAGCAGGCCGAGCACGAGCGACGCGCAGGAAAGCTGTCCGGCAAATGCGGAGAATTCCCAAAACGGGGCGGGCAGCAGAGCGAACAGGAGGCTGGCGATGGGACCTGCGGCGCAGAGCAGAAACTCCTCGCCGTAGGAGAGGAGTTTTCCGCCTGTTTCCAGTCCCGCTCCGAGCAGATGAAACCGGAGCGCGCGGACGGGGATATGCAGGCATTTTGCGGCGCAGAGGTGTCCCGATTCATGGACGGCGGCGGCAAGCAGTGCGGCAACGGCAAGTCCCGTGCGGTCGGTCAGAAGCAACGCCGTCAGCATAACCGCGGCGGCAGGTTCGATTTTGAGTTTGAGCCGTCTCCTTTTCGCGCTCGTTTTCTTCCGTTTCACGCAATCACCCCCTCCGTGCAGTGTATGCTTGGAAAGGCAAAGAAAGACCTTGCGGGGAAGCGCCTCCCGTTCAACGGGAAAATCCCAGCAAGGTCCTGACCTGTACAAACCGAAAGTTTTTTTCGTTTTGCACGGTGACGGGGCTGTGCGGGGAATCCTTTATTATATAGGATGATGCTTCGGTCGGGAACGGGAACGGTTCAGAAATCGATTACGCCGAGGTACCCGAGCAGGATTTTGATTCCGATGAGAATCAGGATCAGACCGCCGACGAACTCCGCCTTGTTTTTGTAACGCAGACCGAACACGGAGCCGACGCGCAGTCCGAGCGCCGAGAGCAGGAAGGTTGTTACGCCGATCACGGGTGCCGCTACGGCGATGTTCACCTTGTCCATTGCAAACGCAACGCCGACCGCAAGCGCGTCAATGCTGGTTGCAACGGCGAGAAGAAGCATCGCAAGCGGGGCAAAGGAAGCGCTTTTTTCTTCGTTCGTTTCCTTGGAAAATGACTCGCGGATCATGTTTGCGCCGATGAGCGCGAGCAGAACAAAGGCGATCAGACTGCTGACCCTGTCCACATAGGAACGGAACAGCGAACCGAGAAAGTACCCGACTGTCGGCATCAGCGCCTGAAACCCGCCGAACCACAGCCCGACAAGCAGGTAATGCCTCGTTTTCGGCTTTCCGACCGACAGACCCTTGCAGATCGCCACCGCAAAGGCGTCCATCGACAGTCCGACCGCAAGTAAAAGCAGTTCCCAAACTCCCATAACCCGACCTCCCGAAAAAAGAAAAAAGTCCGGATGCCTACCCGAACAAAAAAGCCCAAGTATGGCATACCATACCTGAGTCTCGAAATCAGAGCAACACCGTTGCTCCCAGACAAGCCAGACGGTATCCCGTCAGTCTGTTGACTTGTCGCGCCGTTCGCGCCATCTACTCCCTCAATTATCGGATATTATATCATATCGCGGGTAGACTGTCAACCGGTTTTGCCGAAAAAGCGAAAAATTTGACTCGGCTAACCGCTTGAAACAACGCCGAAATCCGCTTTTGCCGCGTGTTCATAAAAGTTTATTTCAAAAAGACAGACAACGAACATCGATGAAAAACAAGCGGGAAGGATGGTAAAAGCATACAAAAGATGGCGCGTATTTTGTTGCAGATTGTGGAAAAGATAAAAAAGAGGCGTTTCCTATTGAAAAAAAGCGGTTTTTGTGTTAAACTATATACAATTGCAGGCGGACCACCGACGGACTGTCGGGCAATCCGGACTGCAGGCTTCCATACGGCTTTGATCGTTGCGCTCCCGGTTTCACTGATCTGTCCGATCCGTCGGACCGTGCGTGCGCATTTTTTTATAGCATTTTTTATTTACTGCAGATACGGAAAGTGCGGGATCGTCGGCACGGCGATTCCCGATTTTTCTGAAAGGATTGAATTATGAATCAGACACAGAAGGATGAGCAGTCGAGAGAACGAAGATTCTTCAACTCCCGCTGGAAACTTGTTGCATATGATCTTTTCATTTGCCTGATCGTGGAGATTCTCTTCCTGCTTGTTTACAAGGGGACTCCCGATAATCTGGGCAGTATGGATGTCCTGATCCATATGCTGATTGTAACCTCCGCCATTTTCGGAATGCGGGCGGTCTGGAAGGTCTATAACCAGGTCTGGCGCTACGGCGGCATTCAGAGCTATATCAGGCTGTTGGTGGCGGACGGCTGTGCGGCAATTCTGTACAGCGTCCTGCAAATCGTGTTGCCGATCCGAAGCATTTCGCTCCTGCGGTCGCTTTCCATCAACTGTATGTGCCTGCTGATTTGCCTTGCGATCCGCATGGTTTATCGGTATGCCTACAAATGCTGTCGGAAGGATTCGGTTCTGGGCAAAATTCTCGGTCCCCTGATTCGTGTGTTTGCGGGGGAGAACATCCGTCTGGGCGCGGGGGCGCAAAACAACAAAATCCGCGTTGCGATTGTCGGCGCGGGGCGCGTCGGTGTGGCGCTGGCGGAGGAACTGATGAACTCCGCAACCTCTTCCTATACGCCGAAATGCTTTGTCGATATCAATGAAGAAAAGGTCGGCAGGCAGATTTACAATGTGCCGATTATTGACGAAAAGGATGTGACCCTTGAGATTCTGGATCGGCTCGGCGTGCAGGAGATTATTTTCGCTCTGCCGCGGCTGGGCGCCGAAGAAAAGCGCGCGCTTTACGAGCGCTACAAGGCGTTCGGCAGAAAGGTGAAGATTTACGACTTCCCCGTGATGGAGCAGGTCGGCGAGGGGAAGCGGCATCTGCGCGAATTTGATATTGAGGAGTTGCTGTTCCGCAAGCCGATTGATGTAGCGGACGAAAAGACCGACGCCTTCTATCGCGGCAAGGTGATTCTCATCACGGGCGGCGGAGGAAGCATCGGAAGCGAGCTTTGCCGTCAGATTGCGAAAATGCAGCCGCGCAGGCTGGTGATACTGGAAGTTTACGAAAACAACGCCTACGATGTGCAGCAGGAACTGAAGATCGCTTACGGGAACGCTTTGGATCTTCGGGTGGAGATCCTGTCGGTCTGCAACCGTTCGGCGTTGGAGCGGATTTTTGCGACTTACCGCCCCGATGTGGTCCTGCACGCGGCGGCGCACAAGCATGTTCCGCTGATGGAGCACAACTGCTGTGAAGCAATCGAAAACAATGTATTCGGCACGCTCAATACGGTGGAACTGTCCGAAAAGTACGGCGTCGGGCGTTTCATGATGGTTTCCACCGACAAGGCGGTCAATCCGACCAATGTCATGGGGGCAACCAAGCGGATGTGCGAGATGATCGTGCAGAGCCACAGCCGTACCTCCAAGACCACAACCTTCAGTGCAACGCGGTTCGGCAATGTGCTGGGGAGTGCCGGTTCGGTAATCCCGCTGTTCCGCCGTCAGATCATGAACGGCGGACCGATTACGGTGACCGACAAGCGGATCATCCGCTATTTCATGACCATTCCCGAGGCAAGCCAGCTGGTTCTGCAGTCGGGCGCGATGGCGGAGAACGGGGAGCTGTTCGTTCTTGATATGGGCAGACCCGTCAAGATTCTGGACCTTGCCGAAAACATGGTCCGGCTGAGCGGGTTTGAGCCGTACCGCGACATCGACATCATCGAAACGGGACTTCGCCCGGGTGAGAAGCTGTACGAGGAACTGTTGGTCAAAACCGAGGAACTGGGCAAGACCGAAAACAGTCTGATTTTCATTGAGCGGGACGAGCCGATCGGACCCGAGGCACTTGCGGAAAAGCTGGCGCTTCTGCGCGAGGCGGTCTCAAGCGAGGACAATGCGCGCGCCAAGGCGGCACTGCATGAGGCGGTTCCGACCTTCCACCGTCCCGAAGAGGTGAATCGGACGGCGCAGAAGTCGGAAGAAATGAAGATCGCGGCGGCGGTTCCCGCGGGCGTATGAGGAAAGCCGGGGCAATTCTGCGGGACCGACGGACCCGGCGCGCGGCGCTGTGGGTTCTGATCGGGCTGACGGTTGCGTTTATTCTGTCGCGTTCCATGCGCGGAAAGGTTGCGTCCGACGGGGAAAGCCAATGGGTGACCGATCTGCTTCGGGAACTGTTTCACTGCGACGGCATCAGTCACGCGTTTGTGCGGAAGTTGGCGCATTTTACCGAGTTTTTCGTTCTCGGAGCGGAGTTATCGGGGCTTCTTTGGTTCGAACGGCGGCGTTCGGTTCAGAGTTATCTGAACATCTGGTTTGCAGGCGAGCTGTGCGCGCTTCTTGACGAGACGATTCAGATTTTCAGCGGTCGCGGACCGAGTGTTGCGGATGTCTGGCTCGACACCGCGGGAGCAACCTGCGGCATATTCCTGTTGCTCGGAATTCGGGCTCTCTGCGGAAAAGTGCGGAGAAAGTAAAAGAGCTTGGAGGGAGCGGGCGTCCTTTAGAAAGAGGACGCCCGCTCCCTCAAAACCTTTCCTCAGGCGCACCCGCCTGTACGCGGGAAAGTGTTGTTTCTGAAGATAAAAAAGAAGGGCTTCTCGGAAGAAGCCCTTTGGAATTGTCACGGGAACGGATAGGATCCCGCGTCGGTTGCGAAGAAAAGCTTACCGACCAGATACTTGTTGCAAGCCGACTCGAAACTGACGATCAGCCGTCCGTCCTTGACGGTGAGGTCCTCGCTGAATGCGGGGGCAGCGATCTTTTTGATGAGGTTCTTCTGCCCGAGGTAGTAAACGGGAACGGCGGTTGAGGCATCCTCTCCGTGCGCAATGACCTTGTCGGTCGGATTCATGCCGCGGTAGAACTCGATGGAAGAGGAATTCAAAGCCCACGACCGCGAAATTGCGATGACGCCGTTATGAACCGCAAAGCCCTGCACAAGCCCGGGAACGGAGATCCAATAATCGGGGATGGATTCCAGTGAGCCGTCATCGCGGATGGTGTAGCAGGAAACAATGGCGCGGTGCTCTTCGCCCTCGGGCGTGGTGTAATGGTGCGTGGTATCCTCAATCTCGTAGTTTCCTGCGCGATAAAATTCGCCGACATACATTTTGTCGCCGTCCGCGAAGCAGAACGAAGCGGAATTGTCAACCCGGATTTCCTCAAGGCAGGGAATCTCGTCTCCCGATTTTGCCGCAAGGACCTCGGAGAGGCGATAGCGGAGCAGGGCGCTGTTTCCCGCAATGTAAACATAGTCGTCGGTTGCGGTTACACCGCCGCCGTGACCCTTGCCGAGGCTTCCCGACATATCAAGCGGCAGGAGCTTTCGGTGTTCGTCTCCCTTGACATAGTAGAGCGCGAGATGCTCGCCGTCGTAGCCCGACTGGAGGTAAGCGTCCGATGCGGGCAGATAGGTAATGCCCTGCGGGGTGAAGCCGCTGTGGATATCGGGAATTTTGCAGGCAGGCTTGTAGCCCTCGTAGTAGTCGGCGTAGACGATGTGCTTGGTGATGTCAAGTGCGGTCCATGCGATGATGGCAACCAGAACGATGATGCCGAGAATCGAGAAGAAAACTTTGAAAAACCGTTTCATGGAGATGCCGTCCTTTCTTTCTATATAGGGTATCTCAATTATAGCATCAATATATGAAGCTGTTATGAACAAGCACCGATTGTGGGTTGTGCGGTGCTGCATTGAAAAGGAGGTTCGGTATGACGCAAACGGAGCGCGAGGCGCTGGTCCGAGGTTACCTCGGCAAGACGGTAACGGTGACGGTTGACCGCCCGATCGGGTATGTTCACCGCAAGGGGGAAAAGGTGCTGACCTATCCTGTCAATTACGGATATCTCGCAGGGGTTCTCGGCGGAGACGGCGAGGAGCTGGATGTGTATGTGCTCGGCATCGACCGTCCCGTGGCGGAATGCGAAGTCCGTGTGATCGGAATCGTGTTCCGTGCGGATGATGCGGAGGACAAGCTGATCGCCGCGCCGCAGGGAAAACGCTATAGCGCGGAGGAGGCAACGGAGGCGCTCCGCTTTGCGGAAAAATATTATCACAGCCGCGTGGAAATTTGCCCTGACCTCTTGACAGAATGAAGGAATTGTGATATAATATTGCATATTGTAGTCGGAATAACAGCCGAAATCGTAAAATGATCCGATTCTTTGCATAATTCCGACAAAAACTTGCAAATTTTCCTTGGGAGGTTCATGGTATGAGTATAAAGAACACCTATCTTGCGGGAGTCTATGCGGATGTTGTCGGGCGGAATCCCGGCGAGCCGGAGTTTCATCAGGCGGTGCGTGAGGTGCTGGAGTCGCTGGAGCCTGTGCTGGAGCGGAATCCGGCTTACATCGGGAAGGGCGTGATCGATATGTTGGTGGAGCCGGAGCGCATCATCAAGTTCCGCGTGCCGTGGGTGGACGACAACGGCAAGGTGCAGGTCAACCGCGGCTACCGCGTGCAGTTCAACAGCGCCATCGGACCCTACAAGGGCGGTCTGCGTTTTCATCCGTCGGTGAATGAGGGCATCATCAAGTTTCTGGGCTTTGAGCAGACCTTCAAGAATTCGCTGACGGGGCTTCCCATCGGCGGCGGCAAGGGAGGCTCGGATTTTGACCCCAAAGGAAAATCCGACGCGGAGGTCATGCGGTTCTGTCAGAGTTTTATGATGGAGCTTTCCCGCCACATCGGCGCGGATACCGATGTTCCCGCGGGGGATATCGGCGTGGGCGCGCGGGAAATCGGCTATCTGTTCGGAATGTACAAGAAACTGCGCAACGAGTTTACGGGGGTCCTGACCGGAAAGGGACTGACCTACGGAGGCAGCCTTGCGCGCAAGGAAGCTACGGGCTACGGGCTTTGCTACTTTACCGAGGCGATGCTTGCCGATGCCGGGCTGAGCTTCGAGGGCAAGACCGTTGTGGTATCGGGGTCCGGAAATGTGGCGATTTACGCCTGCGAGAAGGCGACCGAGCTTGGCGCAAAGGTGGTGGCGATGTCGGATTCCAACGGGTATGTGTATGATCCCGCAGGCATCGACCTTGCCACGGTCAAGGCAATCAAGGAAGTGCGCCGCGGGCGGATCAAAGAGTATCTTGCGGGTCACCCGCAGGCGGAGTATGTGGCGGACTGCCGCGCGATCTGGAGCGTGAAGTGTGACATTGCGCTGCCTTGCGCGACGCAGAACGAACTTGATGAGGCGGCGGCAAAGCTGCTGATTGCAAACGGCGTCAGGGCGGTTGCGGAGGGCGCGAATATGCCGTCCACACCCGAGGCAATCGAGGCGTTCCAAGAGGCGGGCGTGCTGTTTGCGCCTGCGAAGGCGTCGAACGCGGGCGGAGTTGCGACTTCGGCACTGGAGATGAGCCAGAACTCCATGCGTTACAGCTGGACCTTTGCGGAGGTGGACGCGAAGCTGAAACAGATTATGATAGACATTTATCACAACGCGGCAAAAGCGGCTAAGGAATACGGCAAGGAGGGTAATCTGGTTGCCGGCGCAAACATTGCGGGCTTCCTCAAGGTTGCCGATTCGATGCTCGCTTACGGTGTGGTTTGAAAAAAGGCGGACGAAGAAGGGACCCTCTTTCGGAGGGTCCCTTCTTCGTCCGTTTTCCGCATTGTTGCCGAACTTCCCCGCAGGGCTCGCCGTTACAGGGCGCATGTTGTTTCGCTTTTTGCGGCGGCGGGCTTGCGGAAAAAATTGCCGATTTGAAGGGCGGATTCGGGTGGCGCGGCTCGGGACGCGTCAAATTCGCACGGTATATGGGCTTATGTAGGGCAAACGGAGAATTTCCTCTTGCAAAAAAAGCCGGAATGTGGTATACTGGGACAGGTAAAAAGCGAGAGCGGAGGAGAGCGGATGGAACAGTTGCGGATTCGGGATTTGAGCTTCCGTTACGCGGGAGGCACGCGGGATGTGTTGGAAAGCGTCTCGTTTTCGGTGCGGAGCGGGGAGTTCATCGTGGTGTGCGGGGAGACGGGATGCGGAAAATCCACGCTTCTCCGTCTGCTCAAGCCCGAACTGTCCCCTGCAGGGGAAGTGCGGGGGGAGATCGTTTACAGCGGCGGCGCACGCACCCCTGCCGAAATCGGCTGTGTGCTTCAGAATCCGGATGCGCAGATTGTGACCGACAGGGTCTGGCACGAACTGGCGTTCGGTCTTGAAAATCTCGGCGTTCCGACCGAAGTCATCCGCCGCCGAGTGGGAGAGATGGCGAGCTATTTCGGCATCGCGGACTGGTTCCGGAAGCCGACGGACGAGCTGTCGGGCGGGCAGAAACAGCTTCTGAATCTTGCCGCCGTTATGGTCATGCAACCGAAAGTGCTGATTCTGGACGAGCCGACCGCACAGCTGGACCCGATTGCCGCCGCGGATTTTCTTGCCACGCTCGGAAAACTCAACCGCGAACTGGGGCTGACCGTTATCCTTGTCGAGCACCGACTGGAGGAAGCCCTCCCGATGGCGGATCGCGTGCTTCTTCTGGACCGTGGGCGGGTCCTGCTTTACGATGCGCCCGAACGCATTTGCAACGGCTTGCGGGACCTGCGCCCCGACCACCCCATGCTTGCGGC
The DNA here is from genome assembly GCA_934500855.1 of uncultured Eubacteriales bacterium. Lineage (GTDB taxonomy): Bacteria > Bacillota > Clostridia > Oscillospirales > CAG-272 > UMGS1865. The sequence continues at coordinate 2,216 of CAKSUH010000028.1, read as the reverse complement.
GTTTCCGAGCGCGGTCCGTATTTTTCATGCCCTCGGAGCGGAGGGGGAACCGTGCCCGCTGACCGTGCGGGACGGGAAGGCGTTTCTCGAACGCTACTGCGGCAACCGCCGCGGGCAACTGCCGGAGGAGGACGACCGCCGCAGCGACACGGTGGCGGCGGAACTGAAGAATGTGTGGTTCCGCTACGGGCGGGATCTGCCCGATGTCCTGCGCGGGACAACCCTGCAGGTTCGGACGGGTGAAATCTTCGCGGTGCTCGGAAGCAACGGATGCGGAAAGACCACCATGCTGAATGTGCTGGCGGGGGTCGGAACGCCCTATCGCGGAAAGGTGCTGATTGAGGGAAAGCCGATCCGAGCCGATCGGGGGAACGCGCAGTGGCGCAGTGCGCTCTCTCTCCTGCCGCAGGACCCGCAAACGGTGTTTGTCCGCGACACGGTGCGGGCGGATTTCGAGGATCTGCTGAGCGCGCGCGGTGTGCCGGAGGCGGAATGGGAAGAACGCATCGGAGCCGTTTCGGAAAAACTCGGAATCGGAGGGCTTTCGGAGCGCAATCCGTTTGATCTCAGCGGCGGGGAGGGACAGAAGTGCGCGCTGGCTAAGGTTCTCCTGACGCGCCCGCGCATCCTGCTTCTCGACGAGCCGACCAAGGGGATCGACGCCGGGGCAAAGCGGTTGCTTGCCGGACTTCTTTCCGATCTGCGGGCAGAGGGGCTGACGGTCCTGACGGTGACGCATGATGTGGAATTTGCGGCGGAGGTCGCGGACCGTTGCGCGCTCTTTTTTGACGGAGAGATTCTCTCTGCCGATACGCCGTCCCGCTTTTTCGGCGGAAACACTTTCTATACCACTGCCGCCAACCGCATGGCGCGGGGGCTTTGCCCGAATGCGGTGACCTGCGCTCAGGCGGTACGCTTTTGTAAGGGAGAGACAAAATGAAAAAATGGGTTTCCCGCATCATTCTCTGCATTCTGATTCCCGCGGTGGTCATCGGCGGCGCAACGCTGTTCCGCGAGAAACGATATGCGTGGTTGTCTCTTGCGGTTGCGGTGCTTGCCTGCATTCCGTTCTTCCTGCGGTTTGAACGGAGTGCGGCGGATGCAAAGCGGTTGGTTCTGGTTGCCGTGATGACGGCGCTTTCGGTGCTGGGGCGGATCCTGTTTGCGCCGATTCCGAGTTTCAAGCCCGTGACCGCAACCGTGGTGCTGACCGCCATGTACTTCGGTCCCGAGGCGGGTTTCCTCACGGGAGCGCTCTCGGCGGTTGTCTCCAACTTCTATTTCGGGCAGGGTGCGTGGACCCCGTTCCAGATGTTCGCGTGGGGGACGGTCGGATTTCTCGGGGGACTGCTTGCGCGACCGCTGAAGAGGAGTCGGATCGTGTTGGCGGTATACGGCGTTTTTGCGGGGGTGCTGTATTCGTTTCTGATGGATATCTGGACCGTGATCTGGATAGACGGGTACTTCAATCTGCCGCGCTACTTTACGGCGATCGGAACGGCGGCGTCCGTTACCGTGATTTATGCCGTTTCGAATGTGGTGTTTCTGGAGCTGTTTTCTTATCCGATCGGGAAAATTCTCGGGCGCGTGAAAACGAAATACGGGCTTTGAGGGACCGACCCACATCCCGCGTCGACCTTGTGAGAAATGTCCATGTTGATTTTGGCGGACGGTCGGATGTTTTTCCGAATTGCCGTATTGACAAAAGACGACAACTGTGCTATAATATCCTTAGAGCTTTTTGTTACTGGCGGAATTGCAGAGCCTACTGCATGGGAGCAAAAAGCGATATTGCCGACCGCCTGGGCACAGTTTTGACATTCAAGTCGTAACTGTGCCCTTTTTGTTTTTGAAAGGAGAGGAATCATGAAGAAAGTCGGAATTATTATGGGAAGCGCCAGCGACCTGCCCGTAGTACAAAAGACCGTTGATACACTGAAAGCCTTCGGTGTGCCTTACGAGGCGCATGTCTATTCTGCGCACAGAACGCCCGAAGAAGCGGGTCGCTTTGCAAGGGAAGCGGAAAACAACGGGTTTGGTGTACTCATTGCGGCAGCCGGCATGGCGGCGCATCTTGCGGGAGCAATCGCGGCGCAGACCACTCTGCCCGTTATCGGCATCCCGTGCCAATCCAATCCACTCAGCGGCATTGATGCTCTGCTGTCAACGGTACAGATGCCGTCCGGCATTCCGGTGGCGACCGTGGCGATTACCGG
>CAKSUH010000027.1 GCA_934500855.1 uncultured Eubacteriales bacterium | reverse complement strand
TCCATGCCTCCCGCAGGATCAGCTTCTTCCCGCAGGTGCGCGGCAGTCCCAATTCGTCCATCGCGCAGACAATCTGCGAATCCGAATCGTTGAGGTTGAAAATTCCGATTGCGAGACTGCCGTCCGAGAGCAGTCTGACCCGTACCGTATCAAGCGGATTTCCCGACCACGGAGACAGCGCGAACACCTGCCGGCAGGCGGCATCCTGATTGATTGCGAGCGCCGTCGGGTTGGTCAGAATTGCGGCGGTCTCCGCCAACAGATTGCGGATGTCGCATCCGACCATCAGCGGCGAGCCGAACAGACACCATGCGGAAAACTGCGTGCGGTATTCGTCTGCCGTACAGCCCTTCTGGTCATATCCTTTGTTTCCCACACCGTTCATTCCGACGGTCAGCATATCCATGTCGTTGAAACATCCCACGCCGCCGTAAGGAGCAAAGCGATCCTGCGCCGTGATAATGCCCTTCACCGTTTCCCAACTGTCCCAGATGTCCCCCGTCGAACGCCACATCTGCGCGCCCGTTGAACGGATCCAGTCCTGCGTTTCCTCAACGCCCCACGAACAGGCGCTGAACAGGATGTCCCTGCCGCAGTTTGCGAGCGCAAGCCCCATGCGGCGGTAGTGGTACTTCGCCTGCAGCACGGGCGTGTGGTAACAGTAATCGTACTTCAGAAAATCCACGCCCCATTCGGCGAACCGCCGCGCGTCGCGGAATTCGTTGTCAAACGACCCCGGAAGCCCCGCGCAGGTCAGATTCCCCGCGCAGGAATACATCCCGAAGAGCAGTCCCATTTCGTGAATGCGATCCGCAAGCGCCCGCATTCCGTGCGGGAATTTTTCGGGGTTTGCAACAAGTTCTCCCGCACTGTCCCGCTCGGGCATCGACCAACAGTCATCGATCACAACATAGCGGTAGCCTGCGGCGGCAAGCCCGCTCACAACAAGCCCCTTTGCCGCGTCCAGTACCACCTGCTCGTTGATCGCATCGCCAAAGGCGTTCCATGTGTTCCACCCCATCGGCGGCGTATTCTGTACCATCCTGTCCCCTCCTTCAGCGCGGGTAAACTTTGTTGTTCCCGATATAGCGATCCAACCCTGCGGCATTCCCGCCGTAGATTTCGCAAAGCGCCTTTGCTTTCGCCTTGGCGCCGAAATGTGTTTTGTCGAACACGCGGAACATCCCGTAATAGATTTCGATCGTTCCGCCCCATTCCGCCGCCGTCTCATCCTCGATCATGCGGAAGGGATAGAGCGAATCCAGATACGGCATCTCGTCGGCAAGGCTGAAGATATCGCGAAACGCCTGCGCGCCCGCTTCGTCCTTCTCGGCACTGCCGCCGTCGGAAAAGCCGAATTCGGTCAGAAAGACCTTTTTCTCCGCATCCCCGTGCGCAACCATCACATCGTGAATCGAGTTGTTCCCCTCCAACCAGTTTTCCCGGGTAAAGGAGGACCGGAAATAGTACATATGCCACGCCATCCCGTCAAAGTATGCGTCGGGGTCAACGCCGCCGGGGGCATTGCCGCTTTCGATGTAGGCATAGCACTTTTCAAGGAAGGATCGCATGGAAGCAAACCCGTTGGTCGGCGCCATCGCGGGGAAGATGACGGTAGCCGCAGGATTGGCTTCCTTCACACCCTGCGCGGCATAGTACATCATGTCCACGGTTATCATCGCTTTTTCGTCTGCGGTAAACTTCGTTCCGCGCGTTGTGTAGTCCACGGGGTGCAGGAACGGGTCGTTGTTCGTCTCGTTTCCAACCTCCCAATAGCGGATTTCGGGAAAGGTTTCCGCAAGCGTTTTCCACGACTGCCGGTACTGTTCCAGAAAGGCGCGATACTCCGAGCCGTCGCTCATATCCCGATACGGAACCGCCAACGCGTCTCCGTTTCCGCCCTTCCAAAATGCTCCTTGGCTCATGCCGATGATTTTGGTCACGCCGCGCGCGTCCAACATGGCGAGCCACATTTTCTGCTTCTCCACCTCGGTGGAATTGACCGTTGTGGGCGAGGTGAGCAGCGTGCGGATGTTCATCCAGTTGCGCATACACTTCACATTCATCTCTTCCAACAGATTCATAATCCGCGCAATGTCCAGTTCCCGTTCGTCCGCGCCCTTGATCGCAAAGCCGATGCCGTTCCGCTCGCTTTGTCCGTCTGTCCGATCGCCGTAAATCACATGTTCTCCTTTGTATTGATCCAGTTTGTCCGCGTCTCCGCCGCACAGCCGACAGATTGCCCTTGCCTTTTCCTTGGCGGCAAGACTGCCATCCTCCCACAGGCGGAACAGCCCCGTATGCCCGTTTCCCGTGCCCTCGGTCAGACTGCCGTAAAACACCGTGCAGGAGCTCCCCGCCGTTTCGGAAAGCACCCGCATCGCATCTCCGAGCCATGCCGCCTGTTTTTCATCGTATTCCCGACTGCCGTAGTCCGCAAAGGTCACGCCCGTCAGGTACACGGGAGCCGTGCATCCCGCCTCCCGACCGAGAGACACCAATCGCGCGGTTTCCGCACCGAACGCCTCCGCGTCAAAGTTGTACCAACCGAGCGTCGGCTTCCACGAAAGCGCGTCAAAACAGTCGTTCGGGCTCCTCACCCCCAGCGGGGAATCGCCCGAAGCAAAATAGCGGTAATTCTCCCGCAGGAAATAGACCGCTCCCGCAGAATCCGTCCCCACGCTGAATGCGCCGAGCACCACCTTTGCCGTTACGCCACCCGCCGCAAACGCCTGCTTTGCCGCAGCTGCGAGATCGGCGTTGATTGCCGCCCGCTCGGAGGGATAAAAGCCGCCCTGCGTTCCCTCCGGATGCGCAATATCGCTGCCCGAATCGTATCCGCCGCCCGTCTGCCAGTGCGTAACCGCAGGATAGGCGCGGGCAAGATCGGCTATTTTTTCGCCGTAGCGCTCCATGTATTGCAGGTATTCCGCACCCGCTCCGGTATCCGAATCGGGGTACGGGAAGGCAAACGGATCGCCGCCCCCGTCCGCGCGATATCCGCCGCGCACCGTGACGAGCAGTTCGGTCACCCCCAGAGCGCGCAGGGATTCCGTCAGCGGGCGATATCGGTTCTGCGCTTCTTCGGATACACTTCCGTCCGCCGCAAGCAGATCGGAGAGCAGAAACGACAGTTGTACGCTTCCGACCCGCATTTCCGAAACCAATGCAAGCAGTTTTTCGCCCGCCGCACGGTCGGTTGTAAATGCGGTCGGCTCAAGCGCCAACCCCATCGCCGTTCCCGCAGGCCCGGTCGGGGGCTGTTTCGCACCGGTAGTCGCGCCCGTAGCGGAATCGGTTTCGCCTCCGTTTCCCTTTCCCGCGCACCCCGTTACCGACAGGCAGACGGCAAGCAACAGCCCCAACAGTTTCCGTGCAGATTTCATACCGAACCTCCCGACAGTCTTTTCCGATCAGATTCCGAGTTTTTCAAGCGTCTTTCTCCATGTTGCAATGCGGGTCGGGATCTGCGTTGCCGCGTTGGCAAGCTGATCCGAAACAGCGCCCGTGCCGTCAAAGATGCGGTCGCGAACCTGCTCCGCCAGTTCCGCATTCCAGTTGTAATAGTACGCCATATCCACGCCGCGCGTCTTTTTCAGGATGTCGAACATCGGCTCGTCCGCCGAATCGTAGCCGCGGTAAAGGATATTGCTGTAATAAGTGGGAAGCACATCGGTCATGCTGTAGTAAGCCAGTGCGTCCAGAACGGCACCGACATTCTCCTCGCGCTTGCAGGTCACGGGAATCGTCATCACCAACAGGTTCTCCACAATCGGCGTTTCATATGACTGCTGTTGGTCATTGTATTTCGGCAACGGAACCAGTCCGTAGCTGACAACCTGATCGAGCGCCTTGAGCTGACGCGCAACCTTGATCTCGGCGCCCATGAAGAACGCACGGCGGTTTGCAAAGGCGTAAAGATACCCGCCGCCCTTGATGTCGTCGCCGTCCGCCGCCATGTCGTTGGAGGAGGCTTCCAGATTGTACTCCGCGCCCAGGAAACGCGCCAGTTTGCCTACCACATCCACAAAACGACCGCTGCCCGCGCTGTACACGGGAATATCGTCGGAATCCTTGGTGACATACCGCTCCCCTGTTGCGTAAAGCAGCTTGTCGGGCAGATTCGGGTGCGCCGCAATGCCGTAAACCTGTCTTGTGTCCTTATCCCAGTAATAGGATTCCGCGCCGTTCAGCGCGGCGTTGTCGCGGCACATCGACATCAGTTTGTCAAGCGTCCATTGATTGTCCTTCACCAGGGTGCGGGGATCCTCCATGCCGTTGTCGGTAATCAGATCCATGTTGAAGAAGATGCCCCATGCAGTGTCAAAGCTCATCAGCTGGAGCGGCGAACTTGCAAAATACAGGCGGTCGGAGAGCATGAACCGGCTGTTCAGCGTACCGTCCCACCAATCCGAACCGAGGTTGAGGTTGTCAATCTCCGCCAGATCGCGGAATCGCCCCATCGTCACCAGATCGGGACGCTTGTTGACGGGAAGCCAGATGGCGTCCCAATTCGAAAGATCGGTCTGAATCGCCTGATTGATCGCGTCCAGATACGGCGTGAAATCATAGTTCCATCCGCGCTCGTCTATCTTGATGATACACTTCATTTCGTTCTCGACCATGCGGTTGCGCGAGTAGACCACCTTGTCGACCTTGTTTCCCGACGAAGGCGCTTCCAGATAGATGTACATATCCCAAAGCTGATTCAGGTTGCAGAAGGTGAACACGGTTCCGTCCTCGTAGTCGGTCTTTCCGTAGGTGTAAACGAACTCCCCGTCGCCACCGCCCGAGGTCGTCTTTTCCCCCGCTTCGCCGTCGGTCTGCTTCGGCGGCTGTTCGGAAGGCTTGGAGCAGGCGGAAAAGCTGCAGATCAGCAAAGCCGCCGAGAGAAATGCCAACAGGAAACGCATCGTTTTTTTCATTGAATTCTCCTTTTTCAAGACAGAAATAAAATATTAAAAATCACCGATTGCTATTTACAAAGTCGGAAGAATGTGTTATACTGTTTGTATCCGGAATGCCGATACGGAGGTGGATTTTATGGAAAACAACAAAATTTTTCTGGTCGGAATGGAAGCGTTGCGGGACAGTCGGAATTTTACCATCCGTAAAAAGCAATATCCGTTGCTGCCCGATATCTCCAACTCCCTGCACTGGCATGACTTCTGCGAAATCGAGGTTATCACGGGCGGAAGCGGTCAGCATCTGGTGGACGGCATCTGCTATCCCCTGCATCGCGGATGCGCGTACCTGTTGACGGCAAGGGACTTTCACAATGTCCGTGAAGACCCGAATGACCCGCTCTCCCTTTACAACATCAATTTCAGCGACCAGATTCTGCCCGCCGAACTGGCAAACGAATTCAACCGCTCGGACGATCTGTTCTGCGTGACCTTTTCCGAAGAGGACACCCGAAAAATCGAACAGCTGACCGAGGATCTGCTCAGGGAATACGAAAGCGACCAACCTTTTCGCGACAACATGATTCTTGCGCGCTTTGAGGAACTGATTATCCGCATCATCCGACAAAAGCAGGCAGAAAAGCACAGCGATCCGGCGATCCGCCGCGAGCAAACAAGCCTTCCGGTCAATCAGGTCATCTCTTACTTAAAGAAAAACTTCCGCGAATCGGTCACGCTCAGCCAATGCGCGCGGATGGTCTATCTGACCCCGAACTATTTCGGCGAGCTGTTCCGCAACTCGGTTCATATGTCCTTCAGCGATTACCTCAAGCACCTGCGCTTTGACCATGCCGTCAATCTGCTCAATTCCACAGAGGAATCGGTCGACCGCATCAGTCAGCTCTCGGGCTTTCACTCGGCGGCATATTTCATCGTGCTGTTCCGAAAGCATTTCGGCATCACGCCGTCCCAATACCGCAAGCTCGATCGGGATGCTCAGATCACGCTTATGCGGAAAAAGCAACGCCAACTCAATCACCTGCATACTCCAACCGATTCATAAAGACACCGCATACCCTCGCCCGACAGTTGTCGGGCGAGGGATTTTGTTTGTTCAGTGTTTTCTCTTCTTGCCGAGTACCACACCTGCCGCCGCCACGGTTCCGAGAAGAACCGCAACTCCGCCAAATGCGCTTTCGCACCCCTTTATTTCATTCGGATCGCTCTTGCCTGTTGCGGGAGAGTCCGTTGTTTCAGCGCCTGAATTCGATTCAGCCGGAAGTGCGTCAATATCTTCTTCCCGTACCTTGTCGCCGCAAAGCGTGCAGGTCTTGTAGCGGTGACCCTTTACGCCGGGCGCCGCTTCCTTATCCACACCCCACTTTCCTTCGATGTGCTGAACCTTCGGAATTGCGCGGGTGTCAAGCACCGCATTGCAAACCGTGCACTTGACCTCTTCGGAGCCTTCCTTGTGGCAGTCGGCTTCGGTTACGGTCGTCCACTCGCCCGGAGTGTGTCCCAACGCATCGATCTCGCCGGTTTCCAGCACCTCATGGCAACTGATACATTCATACTTGAAAGTGCCCTTTTCCGTGCAGGTCGGCTCCTTGGTTACGATCCGCTCTCCCTTGACATGAGCCTTGGGAAGCGTTTTTTCGTCCATCTTTTCTCCGCAGATCGCGCAGGTCAGGTGAGCGTGCCCCTCGTTCGCGCAGGTCGCGATCACATCGGATACCCACAGCCCCGCCGTGTGTCCGTCGGTTGCGCAGTCGCCGGTCTTTTCCACAACCGTCAGATTGTCGAGGTAAAATTCCATATCGCCTTTCACCTCCCCCATCAGAAGCATGAGGTAGGTCAGGTTGGCAGTGTCCCCCACCGACAGGGTCACATTGTAGTGCGTCCACGCATTCGGAACGATCTTAAAATTGCCGTTCAGCGTTCCGTCCTCGTTTGCATATGCAAACTGGGCGCCCTTCGGATCATCGAACAGAGACGATCCGAATTGCTTTGCGTACAGGCTGAAGGTCGCTCCTTCCACTGCGCTGACACCGTATACATCAAACCCGATGACATAGGTCTTGTTTTTCGTGAATGTCATGTACGCATAGTTCTTTGCCCATGCACTCATGGTGATCTTCTGCGCATGATTTCCGTTCTCCATGGTGACAATCTCGTTGCGGGAATTCCAGTACCAGTTGCCGGAGTGGAACAAGCCTCTTTCGTCCTCAAAATCGGACAGGATGCGGAAGTCTGCGGGATTGTCCGCGCCGCTCCGCGTGCCCATCTTGCAGGCAGGCTCGCTTCCGTCCGCGTACAGTCTGAAATTATCGAACCATACAACCGCCGCCTTGTCCTTCTCCACCGTCATGGCAAAGAAGCTGTGCGCCTGCTCGGGCGTCAGCGTCAGGTCCAGATGCGTCCATTCGGTTGCATTGATCTTTGCGTTTCCGACAAAAGCTTCCGCGCCCTCCGCGTTCGCCCCTGTACGGGAGTCGGTAGCAACCATTTCCAGCGTTGCGCCGTCCGGATAGTTCTTTGCCGCGCCGTTGTCCAGCATGGCGTCAAAAGAGAGATGATAGGTTTTGCCCTTTTGGAAGGCAAACTGCGTATACGCATTGGTTTTTTCCTTGCAGTTCCACTTCAGTCTGCCGTCTCCGTCAATGTTGACCGCAACATTGGCGCTGGCGGGAGCAGCCGCATCCAGGAACGGAACATAGCGGTTGCTGTTGAAATTCGAAGCGACCATATCCACTGCCGGAACATCCGTGCGTGCGGGCGCCCCTTCCGGATAGGACACACTGTACTCGGTCTGTTCCATAACAACCAGATTGTCGATTGCAATCTGCGAAGCTGCCGTGTTGCCGTCCACCTGATTTTCCCAGAAGAACAGGCAGTCGTTGGTTTTCCAGCTGTTGCCGTCATTTTTCGTCACGGTTCCCGAAAAATGCGACCACTCGCCGTACTTGGCAGTCACAACCAGGTCGCTCCCGTCCGCATTCGCAACGGGAATCCGCTGCCAGTCGTTGTTTGAGCCGGCAGAAACGCCGCCGCCTCCGGCGATAAAATTGGAAGCCGTGGAGCAGCAGTACCATGTTGAGGTCGCGCCGCTTTCGGGCGCGTCTTTCCCGACCTGCGACAGCAGGGTCACATCAAAGGAAACCACATAGGTCTTGTTGTCCTCAAAGACGAAGGGCATTCCGAAGTGGTTCCACGAAAAAGCAGGATTTTTATTTGACTGGTTCTGCTTCAGCGGCGTTACGGCAAGCGCGGGATTTCCGTTGATCCCGATAACACCGGTCGAGAGCAGCGACCATTTGTCGCCGAACAGCATACAGTGATCGTCCCAGTCGGAGTAGTCATACACGATTTTGGCGGGATGCGGCGCGGAAATCGCCGCCCCGGCGGGAATAACGAAGCATGGGAGAAGAAGCGCGACAGTCATACAGACCGTGAGCAAAACGGAAAACAGTTTTTTCATGATAATGATCCTTTCTCTGCTTTTTTGCCGGGCTCATCCGGGCGTCGGCTGACTTTATTATACACCAACCGCACCGCACTTTCAAGTCCACAACAGGCGGAAGAAATATAAAAAATCACGGATTATCCGAGCATGCTTCTTCCGCGCTTGTCTGCTATTCATAATTTATTCGGCGAAAATTTGTGCATATCATCTAAAATATCCATTCGTATTCAAAAAACGCCTCCGTATAATTTGAAACTTCACATTCATCGGCGGTCAGGTGACGCTCCTCTGCTCGGACGCGCCCGGAGGTGGCAAAAAACGAGCAAGCCGCTCATGGGTGCTGTATGCGACGGCAGGTTACAGGTACCGACGCGCATTTCCGACTGATCGTCCGGTCCCTCCCCCAAAAACATAGCATGGTCCAAACATCCCGAATTTCCGACTCAACTGTGACAGGCTCCCGTAAGCGGACCTTTCCGAACGGCATATGCCCCTTCTTTCCGTCATAGTACTTGCCGCTCACAGCTCCTCCGTTTTGTAAGCAAGATACAAAAGCCCGTCCTGCTCGTTGGCAAACGCATCGAAATACGCGCCCTTTTCACCGTTCACACGCTCGGGGTACACATATGCGCTGAAAGGCTTCGCCGCTCGGTCTGAAACAGCAATACACGCTCTCAAAGCACTGCCTGCCGTACCGGAGCCACTCCTCTTTTCCCGTGGCTGCGCCGTGGACATACGGCAATCCCTCTCCGTATGATACAAAAAACCGAGCTGATTGCTTTCAAAAAGCAATCAGCTCAGCCATTTGCAGATCTTTCTGCCGTTTTACAAGTCGGATTTCGGTTTATACCGAAGCGTCTCCCCGGCTTTCCTGCGTCAGTTCAGGAAATCCTCTGCCAACAGGTTGATATAAAAGCCGCCGAGCACCGAACGCGCGCGGAAGCCGACGCATCTGCCGTCCACCGCATCGTACCAGTCGGTTACGGGAATACGGTCTGCCGACTCGCAAACCATGCGGAATGTTGCGCGGTATACTTTGTCGCGGTAGTCCGCGTCATCGGTCATCACGGTCGTCCATGCCAGCCAGTCGATCTTCGTATAGTCCGCGCGACTGTCCAGCGGCACACCGTAACGGCGCATCTTCTGCAGGTAAACCGCCTGCTCTTCGCGGCTGACCGATTCGTCAAACAACCCCAGCCCCAACAAGCGATCCCAGACAATGTTGTATTTCAGGCTCCATGTCTCGGGATTGTCAAAGGTCAGATTGTAGCCGATTCCGTCCGCACGCTTCGCGTCTCTGACCCAGTTCTCTGCCATCTTCTTCGCCGCCTCGGTGTACTTCTTCTCGCCGAACAGCTGACCGTAAGCGCCGAGCGCCACAATCGCCTTCAGGCTCAGGTTGCAGTTGTGCGCCAGATGCCCCGCGAAATCGTCGGTGCAAAGCTGGTTGCCCGGATTGTAGCCGTATTCAACCAGATAGTCCGCCCACTTTTCGAGCAGGTCGCGGTTCTCCTCGGCAAACGCGCGGTCTCCGTCCGCCCGTACGGTTGCGGCAACAACCAGAATTGCGTTTCCGCACTCCTCCACAGGCATCTGATACTCCTCGTCCACAACGCCGTCGTTCACGCCGTAAACCTGCCCGTTGCAGAGCGGATACTGCCCGCAGTCATGCGGCGCGTAAGGAAGATTCCACATAGACGACCGCGCATAGGCAAACAGCGGACGCATCATGCCCTTCACCAGCTCGGGGTTCAGGCACAGGAAGAGCGGGATGGACGGGTAGGTCACATCCAGCGTTGCCATACAGCCGTTGCTGAAATTCTCTTTGGAAAGGAAGAGCAGCTTGCCGTCAACCGACACCGTTTTGTGCGCCGCAACCGCCTGACGGTAGGCAAGCGCGCCGACTGCCGCATAGGCATCCCCGACTTTTTCCATGCGTGCGGTCAGTTGACGGTCAAACTCCGCACACGCCGCGCGCAGCTCTTCGGCTTCTGCGACCGCCACCTTCAGCATTGCGTCAAAAGAGCCGTATACGCTCATGCAATACGCGTCTGCGGGCTTTCCGAAATACTCCACCGCGTGCACATCGTCATAAGCGAATACGAACACATCGGAAAGCTTTTCCGATGTCGCCGAGACCAGCGGCATGGTGCGGAAAGAAAGCTGCTCCTGTGCGGTTTCCCTCGCGATACGCTCCTGCGTTTTCATCGACACGCGTTTGCGGAAAATGGCACGGCGGCAGTTCAGCGTGGAAACCAATGCGTTCGGGTGCACGAGATGCAGGTATCCCCATCCGATCCGGACATCATCGCCCGATTCGTTCAGAACAGTCTGCTCTGCCGCGCCGATCCACGCGTGCCCTTCCCCGGCATGATGGACCAGCATCTGCCCCTTTTCGTCGCCGCAGAGGTCGCAGGACGCGTCGATGTACACCGCGAAAGTATGTCCTTCCTCAACGGGGACAATCTCATAGAACACATAGGAAACCGGGCGGGACATCACCTCGGGGCGGTCGCAGAGAAGCGGCGTGAGGAAGGTCACCGTCAGGTCGCAGGCCGGATGCGCAAAGGTATAAACCGTTGAAGTCGGGGTAACCGTCACCGAGGTCTGCTTCAGCGCGGGACCGTCTGCGAAATAGCTTTCAAACGGCTCGGTCTGCCCCATAAAGCGGAAGGGCTTCCCATCCACAAAAAGCGCACCGAGCATGGACTGTCTGCGTCCCGTCCAATGGCGGGGGGTATCATCTGTGAGGCGGTCCGCAAAGCTCCAGACGCTGAAAAACGGATCCGTTGTCATCAGCGGGATTGCGGTCGGACGAAAAGCGTTCATTTGTTTGTTTCCTTTCATAAATCGGTTAACCGGATTTTGAGTGGTTTGCACCTTTATTATATAGCAAATGCCTCTGCAATGGAATGGATTATCGCCGCACAGGCATGAGGATTTGAAGCATAGGAAGACCTTGGGCT
>CAKSUH010000026.1 GCA_934500855.1 uncultured Eubacteriales bacterium | reverse complement strand
GTTTACCGCCTGCATCGAGCGGAGCAGGGGGGTCTTTTTGTCGAGCGCCTCGCCGCCGTAGGAGCAGAACGCGGTCGGGATGCAAAGGGTTTTATCCTTGATGAAAGCGAAGGACGTCGGATCCCATGCGGTGTAGCCGCGGGCTTCAAAGGTTGCACGCAGACCGCCGGAGGGGAAGGAGGAGGCGTCCGGTTCGCCTTTGATCAGCTCTTTTCCGGAGAACTCCATGATGACGCCGCCGTCGGGAGCGGGTGTGATGAAGCTGTCATGCTTTTCCGCCGTGACGCCGGTCAGCGGCTGGAACCAGTGTGTGAAGTGCGTGGCTCCGTGTGCGATCGCCCAGTCCTTCATGGATTTCGCAACTGCGTTTGCCACATCGGTATCAAGGCGCGCGCCTTCGTCGATGGTCTTTTTCAGCGAACGGTAAATGTCGGAGGAAAGGGTGGCTTTCATCATTCTGTCATCGAATACCAGACTGCCGAAGTAATCCGTAACCGTGTTCATAGTTTCTTCTCCTTTTGTGCTTTGTAAAACGAAAAAAGGCGCTGAAGATAGGGAAATCTTCAAGACGCCTTTGCCTTTATGTGAGTATTATACACGATTTTTTCGATTTGTCAAGGGCTTTTCCGAAATTTTTTTCGAAATTCGCGTTTTTTTGCAAAAATGCGATTGACAAAGCCTGCGCGGCGTGCTATAATACAGTGTCAATGAGCAACGGCGTTCATCGGGACGGTCTTTTCCGCCACCGCGGAACGCCCTTTTTTCGGTTTGACGACGGGGAGAATAAAAAAATCGGCAAAAAAACTTTGTTTTTGACCAAAATAACAGTTGAAAAAAGGGTCCTTTCTGTGATATAATAAGATGTTATTGAGTGTATTCGATTCGGAGGGAGGGAACACCGTGAACGACGCGTCGCCCGAATACGGGATTCTCTTGGTTTCGCGCTCGTCCAAGGTTGCGGATCTTCTGTCGCGCGTGCTTCCGCCGAAGCGGTATTCCAGAATCGTCACGGTCCCCGATGCCGCGGCGGCTCGGGAACGCCTCGCCGAGGAGCACTTCGACATCGCCATTATCAACGACCCGCTGACCGATCTTTCGGGGGCGGATCTGGCGTGCGCGATCTGCGAGAACAGCGGGGTTGGCGTTCTGCTTCTGGTCAGAGCGGAGGATTTCCCCGAGGTCAGCCGCAGGACAGGTCCGCACGGCGTTCTGACGCTTCCGAAGCCGACTTCCGAAACGATGATCGCGCAGTCCCTGATGTTGCTTTGCGGCACGCGGGAGCGATTGCGACGGCTGGAGGAACGGGCGGTTTCGATGGAGGAAAAAATGGTGGAGATCCGAATCGTGAACCGCGCGAAATGCCTTCTGATCGAACAGCTTCGCATGACCGAAGAAGAAGCGCACCGTTATATTGAAAAACAGGCAATGGATCGCTGCGTTACGAAGCGGACAGTTGCCGAAAACATTCTGTCTACCTATAAATAGGAGGCTTGGACAATGACAAAATATATTTTTGTGACCGGCGGGGTTGTTTCCGGATTGGGAAAAGGCATCACTGCGGCGTCTCTCGGGCGTCTGCTCAAGTCGCGCGGGCTGAAGGTCGCGGCGCAGAAGCTTGATCCCTACATCAATGTCGACCCCGGGACGATGAGTCCCTATCAGCACGGTGAGGTGTATGTCACCGAGGACGGCGCAGAGACCGACCTTGACCTCGGGCATTACGAGCGCTTCATCGACGAGGACCTCAACCGTTATTCCAACCTGACAACGGGAAAGGTGTATTGGAATGTCCTGAACAAGGAGAGACGCGGGGAGTACCTCGGCTCCACGGTGCAGGTCATCCCGCATATCACCAACGAAATCAAGGATTTTGTTTACCGGGTCGGAAAGCAGACCGATGCGGATGTGGTCATCACCGAAATCGGGGGGACCATCGGCGACATCGAATCCCAGCCGTTTCTGGAAGCGGTCCGTCAGATCGCGCTTGAGGTCGGGACCGAGAACAGCCTCTTTATCCATGTCACGCTTGTGCCGTTCCTGCACGGTTCGGAGGAACACAAATCCAAGCCGACCCAGCACTCGGTCAAGGAGCTGCGCGGCATGGGCATCAACCCGAACATCATTGTTCTGCGTTGTGACGAGCCGCTGGAGGAGTCCATTTTCAAGAAGATTTCGCTGTTCTGCAATGTCAAGCCGGACTGCGTGATCGAAAATATCACGCTCCCGTGCCTGTATGAGGCTCCGCTGATGCTGGAGGCGTCGCATTTTTCCGAAATCGTCTGCCGCGAGTTGCACATTGACGCGCCCGAACCGGATCTGCGGGAATGGACCGAAATGGTTGCGCGTATCAAGGCGCGCGAAAAAACGGTGCATATCGGTCTGGTCGGAAAATATGTACAGCTGCATGACGCCTATCTTTCGGTTGCCGAGGCGTTGCGGCACGCGGGCTATCTGCTCAACACCCATGTCAAAATTCATTGGATCGATTCCGAAACGCTGACCGATGACGCGGCGTGCGACGGAATTCTCGGCGGATTGGACGGAATCATTGTCCCGGGCGGCTTCGGATCGCGCGGCATTCAGGGCATGATCCTTGCCGCAAAGTATGCGCGGGAGCATGATGTGCCGTATTTCGGAATCTGTCTCGGGATGCAGATCGCGGTAATTGAATTTGCACGCGATGTGGTGGGAATTGCCGACGCGCATTCGGGCGAGTTCGATGAGCTTTGCAAAAACAAGGTGATCGACTTCATGCCGGGGCAGAGCGAGAACATCGACAAGGGCGGCACGCTTCGTCTCGGTGCGTACCCCTGCGTGATCGAAGCGGGGACAACGATGGAGCGTTGCTACGGCAAGCGCGAGATTTCCGAGCGTCACCGTCACCGTTATGAATTCAACAACGACTATCGTGATGTGATGATTGCCGAAGGACTGACGCTTTCGGGGCTGTCTCCGGACGGTCAGCTTGTGGAAACGGTTGAACTTTCCGACCGACCGTTCTATGTCGGCGTGCAGTATCACCCCGAATTCAAATCCCGTCCCGACCGTCCGCATCCGCTTTTTGTCGGATTTATCGACGCGGCAATGAAGCGGGCAGGCGTATAAAAGGCAAGGGGAGTCCCTGTCGGAACTTTCGCAAAAATAAACAAAAAGGAATCAACAATCATGACAAAACGGATTTCAACCCGCGATATTGCGCAAATGGCGCTGTTTGTAGCCCTGATGGTGGTCTGCTCGTGGATTACCATCCCGTTGCCGTGGGTTCCGATCACCATGCAGGTGTTCGGCGTCTTTCTGGCACTTTGTACGCTGGGCGGACAGAAGGGAACGATCTGCGTGTTCCTGTATATCCTGCTCGGCGCAGTCGGAGCACCGGTCTTTTCGGGCTTCCGCGGAGGCATCGGCGTTCTGCTCGGAACAACGGGCGGTTATATCGTCGGCTTTATTCCGATGGCAATGCTGTTCTGGCTCCTGACAACGGTTATCAGAACCGAGCATCCCGCAGTCCGTTTTGCGGTCATGGCGCTCTGCCTTGCGGTTTGCTATGCGTTCGGAACCGCCTGGTACATCATTGCTTATATGAAGGGAACGGGTCCTGTCGGCGTGGGGACCGCACTGATGCGTTGCGTGGTGCCGTTCATCCTGCCGGACGCCGTGCAAATTCTGCTTGCCATGCGGGTTGCGGCGCTGATCCGCAAACTCGGATTGGTCCCCAACCGTTGAGGAGGAAATCATGAGAGAACAGTACGAAAATCCGTTGTGTCGGCGTTACGCGAGCCGCGGGATGCAGGAAATCTTCTCCGATGCACGCAAATTCTCCACTTGGAGAAAACTGTGGGTTGCGCTTGCAGAAAGCGAGCAGGAGATGGGACTGAACATTACCGACGAGCAGATCGCGGAAATGCGGGCGCACATCCATGACATCGACTTTGCCGTTGCGGACGCGCGCGAGCGCGAGGTGCGGCACGATGTGATGGCGCATATCTACGCTTACGGTCAGGTCTGCCCGACCGCAAAGCCGATTATTCACCTCGGCGCAACCAGTTGCTATGTCGGTGACAATACCGACCTGATTCTTCAGCGGGACGCGCTCCTGCACATTCGTGCGCAACTGCTTCATACCATTGCCGCATTGGCGGATTTTGCAGAGCGCTACAAAGACCTGCAGACGCTGGCATATACCCATTTTCAGGCGGCACAGCCGACCACGGTCGGAAAGCGCGCAACGCTTTGGCTGCAGGACCTGATGATGGACCTTGACCGTCTCGATTTCACGCTGTCCCGCCTGCGCCTGCACGGATGCCGCGGAACAACGGGAACCGGAGCAAGTTTTCTGGAGCTGTTTGACGGCGATGCGGACAAGGTGCGGGAACTGGAGAAAAAAATTGCCGCCAAAATGGGCTTCTCTTCGGTTTATCCCGTCAGCGGACAGACCTACACCAGAAAGGTGGATTACTTCACGCTGTCGGTTCTCTCGGGCATTGCGCAGTCCGCGCAGAAGTTCTCGGGCGATATCCGCCTGCTGTCTCACATGAAAGAAGTGGACGAGCCGTTTGAAGCGGGGCAGGTCGGTTCTTCCGCAATGGCATACAAGCGCAATCCGATGCGTTCGGAGCGCATTTCCTCGCTTGCGCGGTTTGTAATGGCGGAAGCCATGAATCCCGCCATGACTGCGGGAACGCAATGGTTCGAGCGGACGCTTGACGATTCGGCAAACCGCCGCATTACCATTCCGGAAGCATTCCTCGCAACCGACGGAATTCTGACCCTTTATCTCAATGTGATCAGCGGCATGACGGTCTATCCGAAGGTTATGGAAAAGCACCTGATGGAAGAACTGCCGTTCATGGCAACCGAAAACATTCTGATGTATTGCGTCAAGCACGGCGGCGACCGCCAGTCCCTGCATGAAGCCATCCGCCGCCACTCGGTTGCGGTCGGAAAAGCCATCAAGCTGGAGGGCGCGGACAACGATCTGCTTGACCGCATTGCCGCCGATCCCGCGTTCGGTCTTGACCGCGCAACGGTGGATGAAATCATCCGCACAAGCAACTTCACTGGGATTGCCCCGGAGCAGGTGACCGATTATCTGCGCGAGGTGCGCGCGGTTCTTGCCGAAAACGCGGATGTCCTCGCCGAGACTTCGGACGCACAGGTCACGGTCTGACCGATCTGCTATCGTATCTCTTCAAAAAAATATAAAGGAAGGTACTTCAAATGCTTACTTCGATTGTCGGAATCAACTGGGGAGACGAGGGAAAGGGTCGTATGGTCGACCTGCTGTCCTCGGATTATGACATCATCTGCCGCTACCAAGGCGGAAACAACGCGGGACACACTGTTGTCAACGACAAGGGCAAGTTTATCCTCAATCTGCTGCCGTCCGGCATTCTCCGCGATTCCACGGTGAATGTCATGGGAAACGGGATGGTGATTGATTTGGAGCATCTGGTCGGCGAAATCGGCAGACTGACCGAAAAGGGCATCCGGATTTCCCCCGAGAACCTCAAAATCAGCGATAAGGCAATCATCTGCATGCCGTACCATAAGCTCATGGACTGCATGGAAGAGGAGCGGCTGGCGGATAAGAAATTCGGTTCCACCCGTCGCGGAATCGCTCCGGTTTATGCCGACAAATATATGAAGAAGGCACTTCGCATGGAGGATCTGTTCCGTCTGGACAGCCTTTCCGAGAAGGTGCATGATATCGTGGAGTGGAAGAACATCACGGTTACGGGTTACGGACACGAGCCGGTCAAGGCGGAGGACATGATGGATTGGCTCCGCACCTTCGGAATGCCGCTCATTCCGTATATCACCGATGTTTCGGAGTACCTCCACAATGCCATCGATGCAGGCAAGAACATCATGTTCGAGGCACAGCTCGGCGCGCTCCGTGATATTGACCTCGGTATTTATCCCTACACTTCGTCCTCTTCGACCATTGCGGCATATGCACCGATCGGCGCGGGCATCCCGGGCGCACAGCTGACCGATACCATCGGTATCATGAAGGCATACTCCACCTGCGTGGGGGAAGGACCGTTTACGGTTGAGCTGTTCGGCGATGAAGCGGAGGCACTCCGCAAAGCGGGCGGCGAATACGGAGCCGCAACCGGCAGACCGCGCCGCGTGGGCCCGTTCGATGTTCCCGCGTCGCGCTATGGCGTGCGGGTGCAGGGGGCAACCGAGATTGCGCTGACCAAGCTGGATGTGCTGTCCTATCTGGACCGCATTCCCGTTTGTGTGGCTTACGAGGTGGACGGCGAGCGCACCGTCAATTTCCCCACGGGCGAGCGCCTCAACCGCGCAAAGCCGGTGATCGAGTATGTCAAGGGCTTCGGCGATGTCTCGGGGTGCAGAACATGGGAATCCCTGCCGCAGGCGGCGAAGGACTATGTTGCGTATCTGGAAAAGGCAGTCGGCTGTAAGATCACCTATGTTTCTGTCGGAGCGGGCAGAGACGAGTATGTCAAAAAGGACTGAGGGAGGACGGTATGGCGTCACAGGTTGTTCTGATTCTTGATTTCGGCGGGCAGTATAAGGAACTGATCGCGCGCCGTGTGCGGGAATGCAATGTCTATTCGGTTGTCAAGCCGGGGGATCGCATTACGGTCGACGAAATCCGAAAGCTGGCGCCGATCGGCATCATTCTCACCGGCGGACCGAACAGCGTCTATGATCCCGCGTCGCCGCATTGCGACAGGGAAATCTTCAATATGGGCATTCCGGTTCTCGGAATCTGCTACGGGACCCAGCTGTTGGCGTGGTCCACGGGCGGAACCGTGGAGCCGTGCCCCGTGAGCGAGTACGGCAGAACGCCTATGGAAGTGGACACATCGGCGGTGATGTTCCGCGGTCTGGAGGCGGAGCAGATCGGTCTGATGAGCCACACCGACCGCATCACGGTTCTGCCCGAAGGCTTTGTCTCGGTGGCACATACCAAGGATTGTCCCAATGCGGCAATTCAGAATACCGAGCGCCGTCTCTTTGGCGTGCAGTTCCATCCCGAGGTGGAAAGCACACCGAACGGCACGCCCATGATCCGCAACTTCCTTTACGAAGTCTGCGGCGCGACGGGCGACTATAACCTGAAGGATCTGGAAGCACAGCTGATTGCGGCTGCGCGGGAGCAGGTCGGGAACGCACATGTTTTGCTGGGACTTTCCGGTGGCGTGGACTCCTCGGTCTGCGCGGCGCTCCTGTCCAAGGCAATTCCGGGGCAGTTGCACTGCATCTTTGTGGACCACGGTCTGATGCGGAAGAACGAGGGAGACGAAGTGGAGGCGGCGTTTCAGGACCGCGACCTGCACTTCATCCGCGTCAACGCGGCGGAGCGCTTCCTTTCCAAACTGAAGGGCGTGACCGATCCCGAGCAGAAGCGGAAGATCATCGGCGCGGAGTTTGTGCGGACCTTTGAGGAGGAATCCAACAAACTGCCCGATGTCAAGTATCTGGCGCAGGGAACCATTTACCCCGATGTCATCGAATCGGGCGGAAACAAAGCGGCAACCATCAAGAGCCACCACAATGTGGGGGGACTGCCGAAGGACATGAAGTTTATCGGCGTGGTGGAGCCGTTGCGCGGACTGTTCAAGGACGAAGTGCGCGCACTGGGGCGCCAGCTGGGACTGCCCGAGGCGCTGGTCAGCCGTCAGCCGTTCCCGGGTCCCGGGCTTGGCGTGCGGGTGATCGGAGAACTGACCCCCGAGAAGCTGGAGATTCTGCGTGATGCGGACGCCATCTTCCGTGAGGAGATGGAAAAGCACGGCATCAAAGCCGACCAGTATTTCGCGGTGCTGACCAATACCCATTCGGTCGGCGTGGTCGGAGACTTCCGCACTTACGACTATACCGTTGCTCTGCGTGCGGTCAAGACCTCGGACTTTATGACCTGCGAGTATGTTCCGGTTCCGCACGAGGTGCTCGGTGTTGCGTCGGCGAGAATCGTCAACGAGGTCAAGGGCGCGGGACGCGTTGTTTATGACATCACGGGCAAACCGCCCGCAACCATAGAGTGGGAATGATCCCGCTTTGCAAAATCATTTTTGTTCCGTAAAAGCAAAACCGTGCAGAACCGACCGTCGGATCTGCGCGGTTTTTGCCGTTGCAGGGGCGGAACCGCTTGACGACCTCCCGAAGCGTCGCTTTTTTTTCCGAATCCCTTGACAAAAAACGAAAAAAGGGATATAATAAAAACATATGATTCAAAACAACCGATTTATAAAGATGGGAGATCAGAAAAATGCCGCCGAAACCGAAATTTACAAAAGAAGAAGTGGTGGAGGTTGCCTTGGAGCTGGTTGGGGAAAAAGGCTTGGCGGCGCTGACCGCGAGAGAACTTGGGGAGCGGCTGGGCAGCTCGGCAAGACCGATTTTCACCGTGTTCCGAAACATGGAGGAGTTGACCGACGAAGTGCGGAAAGCCGCCATGCGAAAATATGAAGCCTATGTCGGAGCGGCGGAACATTACAAACCGATCTTCAAAGCGTTCGGAGTCCGTATGATTCTGTTTGCGACCGGGAACCGAAGCTGTTTCAACTGCTGTTTATGAGCGGGAATCGGGACGAGGAGGGACTTTCCGCCGTTGCCGAGCATCTCGGACCCACGCGGGACCTTTGCATTGAGGCGATTGTTCACGATTACGGGTTGTCGCCGAATGAGGCAAAGCGGTTCTTTGAGCATATGTGGGTTTATACCTACGGGCTGTCCGTGCTGTGCGCCACGGGGATGTGCCACTTCGACGAGGAGACCATCGGCGTGATGTTGGGGCGCGAATTCATGGGAATGCTGTCTCTGATGAAACACGGCAATTGGGATCTGCCAACGCCTCGTGTGAATATGAATTGCGCTGAGAAATGCCTAGAAACGGAAAACGCAACCGTCGGTTGACAAATTTTCCGCTCGGCTTGCTTGCACGCAACCGCAAAATATGCTATCCTGTAAGCATCACAGGCGGGCGGAACCCCGGGAGGCATAGAATTATGATATTGGCAGACAAAATGATGGCGCTGAGAAAGCGCGCAGGATGGTCGCAGGAGGAACTTGCGGAAAAAATGGGTGTGTCGCGGCAGTCCGTGTCAAAATGGGAGGGCGCGCAGTCCATGCCCGATCTTGACAAAATTCTGGCGCTCAGCCGCATTTTCGGCGTGTCGACCGACTACCTGCTAAAGGATGAGATCGAGGATGTTCCGTGTCCCACGCAGGACACTGTGCCGGAGGGAAAGTGCAGACGGGTCAGTATGGAGGATGCGAACCGCTACCTGACCCTGCGGCGGCAGGCGGCGCCGAAACTGGCGCTTGCAACCGCACTGTGTATTCTCTCTCCGATCACGCTGATTCTGCTCGGCGCGCTGTCGGAGACGGCGCATGGGATTTCCGAGGGCGTTGCGGCGGGCGTGGGACTGGCGGTTCTTCTGGGACTTGTCGCGGTTGCGGTGGCAATCTTCCTCTACTGCGGCGCGCAGACGAAGGAATACGAATATCTTGATCGCGAGCCGTTTGAAACCGAATACGGCGTAAGCGGCATGGTGCGCGAAAAGAAGGCGCGGTTTGCTCCGGTCTATACAAGACTGAACATCTTCGGAACCGTGCTGTGCGTACTGGCGCCGATTCCGCTCATCACGGTTTCGTGTTTGGAGGTATCGGACCTGATCTGCGTTGCGGCGCTTTGCATTCTGTTTGCGGCGGTCGCAGTGGCGTGCTTTGCGTTTGTCCGGGGCGGGACGGTCTGCGGGGCAATGGATCGTCTTTTGGAGGAAGGGGACTTCCGACGGCAGGTCAAGGCGCGCAAAAGCGTCAAGGGCGCAGTCAGCGTGATCTATTGGGTCATTGTAACGGCGGTGTTTTTGTTCCTGACATGGGGACCGCACGGCAACGGTCAGCCAAGGTACAGCTGGATTGTCTGGGCGGTCGGCGGCGTTCTGTATGCGGGGGTCATGGCACTGGTCGGTATTTTTGAAAAAACGGAAACATGAGGGATGAAAGATGAAAACTGTGGTTGGCGTGGTACTTGTCTGTGCATTGGCACTCTCGCTGTCGGCGTGTTTTTTCAGCGGCATGGTCATAACGGACACCTATGACAATGCGGAGGCATATCACACGGGAAATTTTGCATACCGCGCGGAGGATGTGAAGAAGCTGGAGGTCAACTGGTATTGCGGCGGTGTGATTCTCAGGCGCGTTGAGGGGGATGCGCTTCGGGTGACCGAGAGCGGCGAGGAACTTTCGTCGGAAAAGGCGTTGCACTGGTTGCTTGACGATGAGGTTCTGCGGGTGGAATTCTGCGCCTCGGGTTATACGGGGCGTTTTTCGGGGCAGGACAAGAAGCTGACGGTGGAAATTCCGTCGGACCTTGAGATTGAGGTCACTGCCACGAGTGCGGGAATTGCGGCGGAACTCGGAAAGCAGAAGAATGTGACCCTTCGGACCACCTCCGGCACAATTGAGGTGGGCGGCACGACCGAAGCGGAAACGCTTTATCTCGGCGCGACTTCCGGCGCGATCCATGTCGAGAACCTCAAAGCGGAAAAGCTGACCGCAAAAACGACTTCCGGCGCCGTGAAGGTGCTCAAGGCTCACGCGTCCGACAGTGTGCATCTTGAAAGCACCAGCGGCGCAATCCGCGCGGAGAATCTGGATGTAATCGGCGGAACGGTTGATGCCGAAAGCATTTCGGGAAGCATTCGGCTTGAAGCGGTCCGGACGGGGACGCTGACGGCGGAAACCACCTCAGGCGGCGTAACGGTCGGGCTGAACGAGTGCCGGGACGCGTCGGTTGAAACCACAAGCGGCAGTGTGCGGCTGAATCTCTCGCAAAGCCTCGGCGCAACGGTCCGGGTGCGCAGTACGAGCGGAAGCTTCAGCGGAACCGGCTACCGTTCCGAAAACGGGCGGTATATCTGGGGTGACGGTGCCTGTACGGTCAGTCTCGGAACGACCAGCGGAAATATCACGGTGAAATGAGGCATTATGATGGAGCACATTATTGAAATCGAACATCTGAACAAATCGTTCGGAGACATACACGCGGTGAACGATCTCTCCTTTCATGTCCGGAAAGGGGAGCTGTTCGCCTTTCTCGGCGTCAACGGAGCGGGCAAATCGACCACCATTTCCATTCTCTGCGGTCAGTTGCGGCGCGACGGCGGAGAGGTCCGCGTCTGCGGCAAAAGCCTTGAGAACGGAGGGCGGGAGATTACCCGCCATCTCGGCGTGGTCTTTCAGAACTCGGTGCTTGACCAGTCGCTGACGGTTCGCGACAATCTGGAGAGCCGCGCGGCGCTTTACGGCATCACGGGTACGGATTTCCGCAACCGGATGTCGGAATTGGCGGAGTTGCTTGACTTCGGCAATCTTCTCGGCAGAACGGTGGGGCGGCTTTCGGGCGGACAGCGGCGGCGGGTCGATATCGCGCGGGCGCTTTTGCACCGCCCGCAGATTCTGATTCTCGATGAGCCGACCACAGGGTTGGATCCGCAGACGCGGCAGCTGCTCTGGCGTGTGATCCGACGCCTGCGCCGCGAGGAGGACATGACGGTGTTTCTGACCACGCACTACATGGAAGAAGCGGCGGACGCGGACTATGTGGTGATTCTTGACAGCGGGAAAATTGCGGCGGAGGGAACGCCGCTTGACCTGAAGAACCGTTTTACGGGAGATTTCATTACCTTTTACGGACTGACCGACGCACAGATTGCGGGAATA
>CAKSUH010000025.1 GCA_934500855.1 uncultured Eubacteriales bacterium | reverse complement strand
CGAGCCTTGACCTCCAGAACGGGCATCACATTTTCGAGAGCCTGCTGGAACACCTCCAGCGGGTCCTGACCCAGCTTTTCCTCTACGATCTTGAATGCGTCGTAGACGATGGTCTGTGCCACACCTTTTTTGCCGTCATACATCACATTGTTGACGAGTTTCGTCACGAGCTTGGAACCGTACAACGGATCCGGCAATACATCTCTTTTGGTAATACGACCTCTTCTCGGCACTGTACTTCCCTCCTTCATTAAAATTATGAGATCATTGGTACTCAAAAAACATACTCTTGTAAGCGCCGCGTCGGTAATTCCATATAAACATTAAATTTATGAAAGGATTACGGGAACGGGCTAAGCGTGCTTTTCGGTTTTGCGCAAATCCGGATTATTTCTTCTTCTTTGCGACTTTTGCTCCGTACTTGGAGCGACCCTGCTGGCGGTTTGCAACGCCCTGTGCATCCAGAGTTCCGCGAATGATGTGGTAACGCACACCCGGCAGGTCTCTGACACGGCCGCCGCGGATGAGCACGACGGAGTGTTCCTGCAGGTTGTGTCCGATTCCCGGAATGTAGACGGTTGCTTCCAGACCGTTGGTAAGACGCACTCTCGCGATCTTTCTCATTGCGGAGTTCGGCTTCTTCGGGCTGGTGGTGGACACCTTGGTGCAAACGCCCCTCTTCTGGGGTGCAGACTGGTCGACTGCCGCGTTCTTCAGGGAGTTGAAGCCCTTCTGAAGCACAGGTGCCTTGGACTTGTAGTCCTTCTCACCGCGACCCTGTCTGACAAGCTGGTTAAAGGTTGGCATGACATTTTCCTCCTTCTTCAGAATTTAATGTTTATACAGACACCCGACCGTTGGTCGAATGAACTGTCAGGGTAAGATACTTGTCCCGCGCCCGGACATAGTACGGGCATTGCGCAAACAAATACAGTTTATTATATCACGCAACCCCTGTTTTGTCAAGGTGCAATAAAAATTCCCCGTTTTTTCTCCCTTTTGCACAAAACAGAATCATTGCATCTAAAGTATTTGCCAAAAACTTTGTATATTATCCCAACCGAAAGATTTTCCGACGAATCCGTTTTTCCCGCAAAAGCGACCGACCGATCTCTCCGGCTTCCGCGTCCCGCTTTCGGCTGTTTCTTTTCATCGCCGTGCGCCGATCCTGCGCCCCGCGGCGTCTCCTTACTGTTCCGCCTTCGTATACGCCACCGCCAGACGGTCGCAGCGCTCGTTGTAAGGGTGTCCCGCATGACCTTTTACCCACACATAGGTCATATGATGGCGGGAAACCAGTTCCAGCAGTCTCTCCCAAAGATCCGCATTCAGGGCGGGGCTTCGGTCCGCCTTCCTCCACCCTCTCGCGCGCCATCCCTCCGCCCAGCCGAGCGACAGCGCGTCGATCACATATTTGGAATCCGAGGTCAGAACCACCTCGCAAGGCTCGCGCAAAGCCGCAAGCGCCTCGATGACTGCCGTCAGCTCCATGCGGTTGTTCGTTGTCTCCGCCTCGCCCCCGGACAGCTCCTTTTCGTGTCCGTTCCAGACCAGCACCGCCCCCCAGCCGCCGGGACCGGGGTTTCCGCTGCAGGCGCCGTCTGTATAGATTTCCACTTTTTTCATCCGTTGTCCCCTCGTTTCTGTCCGCAATCGGTATCAGTATACCATATTTTTGCACTTTTTTCAACCCAAACCCGTTTTTTTTCGCGAAAGCCCTTGCATATTCCGCCTTTTTTGTTTATAATAAAGGTTGTATTCATTTTTATGAAGCGGATTTCACAAATCCGAAAGAGAGGAACCGATGAAAAACACCTCCACCAAAAAAACGCGTCGGTGGCATTGGGGCGACCGCCCGGACGGCTACAGGCTCCGTACCGTCAACCCCATGACGCGCATGATGCCTTACATCATGCCCCAACGCGCCGACGCCTGCAACTGCTTCGCCGATTCCATTGACATGACAAAAACCGACCTCTTCTGTCGCGAAAAGGTTCGCGCAGGCATGACGAATTTCAGCTTTCTGCACATTCTCATTGCCTCTTACATCCGCGCCATCTCCCAGCGCCCCGCTCTCAACCGCTTTGTCAGCGGACAGAGGATCTACGCCCGCAAGGGCATTCAGATTGTGATGGTGGTCAAGAAGCGGATGTCGATTGACTCCCCCGACACCTGCATCAAGGTCGATTTTGAGCCGGACGACACGGTAGACGAGGTCTACGAAAAATTTGACCGCGTTGTATCCGCAGTCCGGGAAGCCCCCGACGACCGCAACGAGTTCGACCGTCTCAACAAAATCCTGTCTCTGATTCCCGGACTGTTCTGCCGCTGGACCATCGGTCTGTTGCGTTTTCTGGATTATTTCGGCATCATGCCGCGCAAAATTCTGCGCCTCTCCCCTTTCCACGGGACCATGATCGTTACCAGCATGGGTTCGCTCGGCATCCGCCCGATCTACCACCACATCTACAACTTCGGCAACCTTCCCGTGTTCTTTTCCTACGGCGGGCGGCGTTCCGAGGTGATCTGCGATGCGGACGGCAGGGTTTCCACGCGCAAGTGCATTGAGCTGAAGGTTGTAACCGACGAGCGCATCTGCGACGGCTACTACTACGCCTCGGCGTTCAAAATCATCAAACGGCACGCGGAAAATCCCGAGCTGCTGGAAGTCAAGCCCGAAACGGTTTGCGAGGACATTCTCTGAAGCAAAGGAGTACATATGAGCAAGATTCAATGGAAGGGCGGCGCGCTTCTGGCACCCGTCCCGCCCGTGCTGGTCACCTGCGCCTCGGGCGACCGCCAAAATGTTTTCACGGTGGCATGGACGGGTATCATCAACACCTCCCCGCCGAAAACCTATATTTCGGTTCGTCCGTCCCGCTATTCCTATGAGCTGATCGGAGAAAGCGGCGAATTCGTCATTAACCTGACGACCTCGGCGCTTGTCCGCGCGACCGACTCCTGCGGGGTCTACACGGGTCGCAAGGTGGACAAGTTCAAGCGCTTTCATCTGACCCCCGAAGCGGCAACCGAGGTCCGATGTCCCCTGCTTGCCGAAAGTCCGCTCTCACTTGAATGCCGCGTATTCGACCGCGTCCCGCTCGGAACGCACGAGATGTTCCTTGCCGACATTGTTGCGGTCGATGTGGACGAAGCCTTGCTTGACCGCGACGGAAAGCTCCGCTTGGAGCGCGCCGACCTCCTTGCCTACGCGCACGGCGACTATTTCGCTCTCGGTCGCCGTCTCGGCTCTTTCGGCTTCTCCGTCAAAAAGCGGTAGGGACGCGAAGATGCGCCAAAGGGGCTTCTTGAAAGAAGCCCCTCTGGACTCCCCAAGAACTTTCAACGCATTTATGGGGAGGGTGCGAACATCGTGCCACTGACATTTGGTTGGAAAACGGCGCAGAGCGTACAGCGTTCCGTGAGAGATAAACCAAGCATTGCAAAGTAACCGACAACCGGTGCGGAACGACACATGGGTCGTTCCGCCAAGTCAGCAACCAACTCCCCTACCATTTCTATCCGGTAGCGGGAGCGAGGCGAGGCAACAAGTTGCCGCCGACAAAATCCCGCTGGTCGGGATTTTGCGCGGGAGCAGCCGGAAATAGCAGCACGGAATACGGCTACATCAAAATCAGCACAATATAAAGACAGAACCCAAAATCCAATTAGGTTAAAGTTTTGAAAGTCCTTAGAAAACTTTTTCAAAAGTTTTCTAAGCAGGGTTTGGGACAGAGTCCCAAGGTCTTAGGTCTTAACAAAGGAGAAACACCATGATTTTATATAATTCGCTGTCAAGAACAAGAGAAGAGTTCGTGCCGAACGAGCCGGGGAAAGTGAAAATGTACACCTGCGGACCGACGGTCTACCACTTCGCCCATATCGGAAACCTCAGAACCTATATCATGGAGGATGTGCTGGACCGCTACCTCCGCTTCTCGGGGTACGAAGTCAAACGCGTCATGAATATCACGGATGTCGGTCACCTCACCTCCGACGCGGATACGGGCGAGGATAAAATGCTCAAGGGCGCAAAGCGCGAGCATAAAACCGTCATGGAGATCGCGAAATACTATACCGACTGCTTCTTTGAGGACTGCAAAAAGCTGAATATCCGTACCCCCGATGTCGTCCAACCCGCAACAGGGTGCATCGCGGACTTCATCAGGGTCATCGAAGCGCTGATTGAAAAGGGCTACGCTTACGAGGCGGGCGGAAACATCTATTTCGATACCTCCAAACTCAAGCAATACTATGTGTTCCATAATTTTGAGGAGGAGGACCTCGCAGTCGGCGTCCGCGAGGGCGTGGAGGAGGATGGCAATAAGCGCAATAAAGCGGACTTCGTCCTCTGGTTCACCAAGTCCAAGTTTGACGCACAGGAGCTGAAATGGGACAGCCCGTGGGGCGTCGGCTACCCCGGGTGGCATATCGAGTGCTCCTGCATCAGCATGAAATACCTCGGCGAATACCTCGATATCCACTGCGGCGGCATCGATAACGCATTCCCCCACCATACCAACGAAATCGCGCAGAGCGAAGCCTATCTGGGGCATAAGTGGTGCAACTATTGGTTCCATGTCCTCCACCTCAACACCACTTCTGGCAAAATGAGCAAATCCAAGGGCGAATTTCTCACGCTCTCCCTGCTTGCCGAAAAGGGCTATGACCCAATGGTCTACCGCTTCTTCTGCCTGCAGTCGCATTACCGCAAATCGCTGGTCTTTTCCTATGAGAACATGGACAACGCAAAGACCGCGTATCACAAGCTGATTGCCAAAATCGCCGCGCTGAAGGACGGCGAACAGGTCGACCAAGCCGCATTCGATGCCGAACGCGCAAAATTCGTCGCGGCGCTGGATAACGACCTCAATACCTCGTTGGCGGTCACGGCGGTCTACGATGTCCTCAAAGCCAAAACCAACGGTGCAACCAAGCTGGCACTCCTGCGGGAGTATGACAAGGTTCTCTGCCTGAACCTGTGCGAGAACGCAGAGAAACTGCGCGAGGAAAACGCAGAGCCGGC
Organism: uncultured Eubacteriales bacterium; assembly: GCA_934500855.1. Classification (GTDB taxonomy): domain Bacteria; phylum Bacillota; class Clostridia; order Oscillospirales; family CAG-272; genus UMGS1865. Next base: position 6,683 of record CAKSUH010000025.1, on the reverse strand, counting down.
AAAGCCCGAAATTCCCGCAGAACTGGCGGAAAAGATCGAGGGCATGATCGAAGCGCGTAAGCAGGCAAAGGCGGCGAAGAACTACGCCGAAGCCGACCGCATCCGCGCCGAACTGACCGCAATGGGCGTGACGCTGATTGATACCAAGGACGGCACAACCTATACGGTGGCAAACCGATAAGAGGCAACGCATGAAGGAAAAGATTCGGGCGCTGTGGGGAAAATACCGCGAGCAGTTGCTGTACCTCATCTTCGGCGGACTGACAACGGTCATCGACTGGGGCATCTGCTTCGCGGGGTACCGCATCTTCGCGGAGCAGATGGAGCAGTCCCGCGTCATCGTCCACGCGATCGATACCGTCGCATGGATTGCGGCAGTGCTGTTTGCGTTCGTCACCAACCGCGCGCTGGTGTTCTGGAGCCGGAAGAAGGGCTTTCTGCCCGTCCTCGGCGAGCTCGGAACCTTCGCGGGCGGACGCGTCCTCACCCTCGCCATGCAGGAAGCCATCATGGCGGTTTTCGTGACCGCGCTCGGACTGAATGAGTATGTGTTCAAAATCATCGCCGCAGTCGTGGTCGTGATTGCGAACTATTTTATCAGTAAACTGATCGTGTTTCGGAAAGGGAAAGGATAAAAATGAAACAGCATCGGTATCGGCTGCTATGCCTGTTGCTCGCCCTCCTGCTGACATTCCCCGTTACAGTCTCGTGTAAGAAAAAAGGCGGTTCTTCCGCACCAACCGGCAATGAAGCGCGCACAACCGCATCTCAGGCAACCGTCATGCCCGAGAATGACAACGACAGAGCAGTCCGGACGCGCCGAATTCCCTTTCGGAATTTCTCCCCCGACTATGCGGTTGCAGACACGGAGATTCAAACCTATTATGTTGACGGGGACGATGTGCCATTTGTTGACCTGCTGCAGTTTCTCCGGGCACTGACCGGATACTTTGATTGCGGAGATCGCATTCGCTATCAGTATAAACCGGAGTTAAACACCTTTTCCCTGTTTGTGTATGACACAAACGAAAATTACCTGAGCAAACTGGAGACAAGATGGGACACCGATACCATCTCAGCCAGCAATTTTGATTTTTTCCGCTATGTCCTGAGAGAAAATCAAAGCACGGATTACGGAGCCTTTATCAAAACAACCAATGTCTCATCCGAGCAAAAGCATTCTGTAACATTCGACATCGGTGCATATTATTTCGACATTCTTTATTATGACGAAAAATGCCTCGTCCCCTTCGTGATCGTCAATCTTCTGTTTTGTTCCACACAGCAATATAATGTGTACTATAACGGCGACGCATACTACGGATATTACGGGGAAATGTCAGTTTCCACAGAAGCGTATCGGCAGATTTACCAATCTTCTCTGAACGGAAAACGCCAAAGTAAAGCCACGAGGATTGCGGCAGTCAACAGTTTGCTGTTTGCAATGGATTATTTCTATGGATTAAAGGAATACAAAAAGATTGAAAGGTTCAAAGATTACATCTCCCAAGACATATGGGATCTGATTTGGTCTGACAACGCTGATGATAATATTCAAGGATACCAAAACCTGATCTATCAAAAGTTGGATGAGATGCATACACGGATAGATACATTCCCGATATATGCCGATTTCTGTGACGATCCGGACCTCGCAGGTTCTGAAATCGGAGAAATCCACACGAAATTTTACGAAACCCGCAAAAAATTGTTGCAGCAACAGGCATACTCTGCAGAAGAGTTGGATTCCGTCCGATACGATGAGGACATCGCCATCATCCCTTTGACTTCCTTTACTACCGGAAGTGATGCAGAATTATATGACAGTGAGGGAAATCTGAAAGATACGGCATGGAAATACGATTCTTATTACTATATGCGACATTGCATGAAGCAAATCAAGAAACATTCCGGCATAAGAACGATCGTTCTTGATCTTTCCCTGAATGGCGGCGGTAATGTCGGCGCAATGGAACGAGTTCTCGGATTTCTTTCTGACAAGGTTCTCAAAATCTCCTCTTATGACGGATTGACAGGCGAATTTCTTACAAATTCGTTCAAAGTCGACACGGACGGCGACGGCTACTATGACGATGATGCTTATGATCAATATCGTTGGGTCATTCTATCGTCCGGCTATACATTCAGCGCCGCAAACACTTTTGTCAGCATTGTGAAAGAGCAAAACCTTGCAAAAGTAATCGGGCAACGGACCGGCGGCGGAATGTGTTCCGTTATGTCAACGGTCTTGGCGGACGGTACTGCAATTACCATCAGTTCCCCGAATTCCTACCGATATGTTAAAACGGATGCACAGGGACACAGGACCTTTTACGCAATTGAAGGCGGATTGTCACCTGATACAGAGATACCGTATTCCGAATTTTATGACAGCAAACAATTGAAAAAACATATCACCAATATATTTTCCTAATTTCACAAAAGTTAAATTGCATTTTTTCGAAAAAGCCTTGACAAACGGCGGAGAATATAGTATAATAAGAAGGTCCGAAAGCCCATGCAAACGGCGGCTTCGGATGAGTATTCGGAGAAGTACTCAAGAGGCCGAAGAGGCGCCCCTGCTAAGGGTGTAGGCCGTGAATAACGGCGCGAGAGTTCAAATCTCTCCTTCTCCGCCAGTATCTGGAAACCCCAATATTTTGTTGTAAATACACCATTTACACACAAGATGTTGGGGTTTTCTGTTTCCATGTTACACCGATTTACACCGATTTTGACCCATTTTGTTACATTTTTTGTTACATCGAAAATCCAAAGCCGCAACCAAGGGATGCCTGCAACGGGTGTCCTTTTTCTTTTTCCCTGAAATACTCCGAAAATACGAAAAGTTGAACCGTTTACCCCCGATTTTGAACCAATCGGGGCTTTTTTTATGCCTGTTATCCCTGTAAAATAATAGAAACAGAGTATTTTTTCGATCATTACGCGCGGAAGGGATGTGAGAGAATGGGTAGACCGAAGGGGTCTAAAAATATTCCGAGAGATAAACCGTGGTGTAAATCTATATACAAGCCGGAGTATGCCGGGATGCTGTTGGAGTTCTTCAGGCATTATTCGGAGGGAGAGGAAGCGGGTGTGTCTCCCCTGCAACGGTTCGTCCAAGAAATCGGAACATACACTGCCGCTTGCTGTTTGTGGGTATCGGAACACGAGGACTTTGCAACGGCTTTTGTGGAAGCCATGCGGATATGTTTTGAAATCCGATTCTACATAAAAAAAGCTGTTTTTATGCTCAAATAGCATACGGAGGGATTTCCCCACTAAAAAACAGGGAGCGGTAATATCTCTTTACCGCTCCCGGAAGTCTGTTATTAACCCAAGCGAGCCGAGACAACCAATCGGATTCATCGGAGAAAAGCCATCTTTCTGCCGTCATCGGGACAACACCCGTGCGGATGTCGGTTGCACGGTGTGCATCGCGCAGGCTCGACCGCTCAGGGGTCGTTGCATTCGGTCTCCCCGTTCTGCTTGCGCAGCGATTCCCGATATTCGGTGCAGGTCATGCCTGTACCCTTTTTGAACTGCTTGGCGAAATACGCAGGATCACTGTAGCGCAGGGAAAGCGCAATATTCTTGATGTTCATATTCGTCATACTGAGCAGGCGTTTGGATTCTTCAATTCTGCAATCGTTCAGATACTTGGTAAAGGTTGTCCGCATTTCTTTCGATATGAAATGGGAAAGGTGGGAAGCGCTCATGTCAAGTTCCCTTGCCGCATCCGCGATTCCCACATTCCGATAAAGGTTGTCCCGCACATATCGAATCAGTTCCCCTGACACCGACCGCTCGCTCCGCCTGATATAGTTGTCGCTGTAAATTTTCTGTGCGCAGATCTCCAGAAAATAGACATATGCAGAAAAGGTTTCATAGTCCATGCAGGGCATCCGCCCCCACGCATGGCGGAAATCCTCTGCGGAATAGCGGATGTCCGTAATCCGAAACCGTGCGGAAAACTCCCGCACCGCATCCTCACTCATGCCGTTCTCTGCCAATGTCCGTTTGCGCACCTGCCCGATCATCAAAAAGCACTCCACCCGCTCTCCCGCAAGAATCGGGATAACTGCCTCCAAAAAGCCCATATGACATTCGTAAATCTGCGTTTTTCCGGTCTCCCGCGCCTGAAAAAAGGCTTTTCGGTCACAGGAAACACATTTCTTCATGAAGCTGCCGGAACACAGCTTCGCTTTTTCGCAAAATGTCAGATTCTCGAATTCGGGTGCCCAGTGCGGGTAATCCGAAATGATGGACATCTCTTCGTCGGTATCGTAGATACCAATCCGAATGCCGGAAATACGAAAAAAATTTTCCAACATCAGCTTGATTTGCGGACGGACTATAAATTTATCCAAAATGATACCTCCGCTGTTTTTTTTGAAAAAAAGTGAGATGCGCAGTGATATTGTGACCAAGGTCTCAAAAGGCGTCTCTGCCCTCGGAGATTCCCCTTATATCAATGATCTTCCCTTAATTATACCATCCGTTCTGTCCTGTTGACAACGGATAATCCTGCAATCTCTTGTATTATTCTGCTGAATATCGCAGAATTATACGGTAAAAAAGCGTTTGCGGAACAGGCAGAAAAAAAGCAGAATCCTACTAAAGAAAGCAACGAAGTCCATTGACTTCCGCCGCAATACAGGCTACAATAAAGGCAACATTTTGCACGGAGGGCGTTTATGTACATCGGAGCTGCATACTATCCGGAACTCTGGGAGCGGGAGGAAATCGAACGGGATATCTCGCGTTGCCGTGAATACGGTATCAACCTGTTGCGCGTGGGAGAATTCGCATGGGAGAAGCTGGAGGCCCGCGAGGGGAAATTTGATTTTGATTGGTTGGAGGATGTCATCAACCGCTTGTGGCAGGCGGGAATTTCGGTTCTGCTCTGTACGCCGACCTCCACGCCGCCGCGGTGGATGTTTGCAAAATACCCCGAGATCACCCGCATGGGGGCGGATGGAGCGCGCGAGGTCGTCTCCTCCCGCAACCATGTCTGCCGAACCTCTCCCCTGATGCGGGAGAAAAACCGCACCATTGTCGAAGCGTTGGCTGAGCGTTTCGGGCATCACCCCGGGGTGGTTGGATGGCAGATTGACAATGAGCTGTTCCCCTATCAAAGCGGATGCTTCTGCCCGCAATGCCGCGCGGCATTCCGCGATTTCCTGCGGGAACGGTTCGGAACAATCGACGCGCTCAACCGCCATTGGGGAATGACCCGTTGGTCACTCTCCTATGCCTCCTTTGAGGAAATCGAACCGCCGCGTCCCTCGGAATGGCGTCACCCTTCCCTGCGCACCGCATGGAGAACCTTTCAGTGCCGTCAGATTGAGACCTTCGCACGGGAACAGGCGGATATCCTGCACCGCCTTGCTTCCGGGCCCGTTGGGACAGACATGATGCCGAACAATGTGCTGTCCTACTACCGCATGAACGCGCCGATGGACATGGTACAGTTCAACCACTACGATCCCGCCGCGGCGCTTCCCGACCTGCCCTTTTCGTATGATTTCCTCCGCCCCATCAAATCCGCGCCGTTTTGGGTGACCGAGACGCAGGTCGGTTGGAACGGCAGTGAGTTTGCGGAAAACGGCGCGCGCCCCGTGGGAAACTGCTATGTCAACACAATGCTCCCCTTTCTCATGGGTGCGGAAGCCAATCTTTTCTGGCTCTTCCGCACGCACCCGAACGGGCATGAGCTGGCGCACGGCGCGCTCTTCTCCCCCTGCGGAAGACCCTACCGCGTGAGCGAGGAGGTTCGCCGCGCGGCGCAGGATCTGAAACAGTGCGAAGCCTTTCTTTCGCAAAGCCGCATCCGCTCGGAGATTGCGATTCACGATTCTGCCGTTGCCGCAAACAACTTCGATTCCGCGCCGCTCCTCAAGGGCTTTTCCTATCGGAACACCCTGCGGGACAACTTCCGCCGTGCGCTCGGTCACCGCAATGTCGACCTCATCGACACGCCGCATTCGCCCGACGGCTACCGCGTGATCTTCTCCCCGTTTCTCACAACGCTTGACCGCGATCTGCTCGACCGCATGACGGCATGGGTGACAGCGGGCGGGACATGGATTGCAGGACCGATGGTCGACATTTTTACAGCCGACACGATTCGCCCGACCGCCGCGCCGATGTTCTCTCTGGAGCCGCTTTGCGGCGCGCGCATCCGCTATCAGTCTCCCCTGGACGACCCGACGGTCACGGCGGCATGGGCGGACGGCTCCCCCTGCGGGGTCTCTCTGACCTACGATGCTTTGGAGCCCGTTGACTGCGAGGTGCTTGCGACCTACGCAAGCGGGGAGTTCGCGGGCATGGCGGCGATCACGCGGCGGCAGATCGGCGCGGGGCAGCTTATTCTGCTCGGAAGTCTGCCGGATGCAGAGGGCGTGCGCAGACTTTGCGGGCTTCCGTCAATCCTTGCCGCGAGCGAAAATCTCTGCGTCACGGCGCGGGAGGGCGCAATCTGCGGCATCACGGTCGCGGAGCTTGAAAACCGCACGGGCGAGGTCACGCTCCCCCGCCCCTACCGTGACCTTCTCACCAACCGCATTCTGAACGGCACGGTAACGGTTGCTCCATATGAGGTGTTGGTATTGGCAGAAAAATAAGGCTTCGGACTATGCCCACAGCCCCGCAGGATATCCCCCAAACGGGCACATCCCGGA
>CAKSUH010000024.1 GCA_934500855.1 uncultured Eubacteriales bacterium | reverse complement strand
GGAAGATGTTGCGGCATTGGAAGCGGGGATCGACATCGGCGGATATGTGACCGCGCCATGCCGCGTGACGCTTTCGGCGCCGGACGCGGGGGTCATTTTCATCACCGAAGGGAAATATCATCAGATCAAACGCATGATGGATGCGGTCGGCAATCGCATCCTGACACTGGAACGGCTGACTTTCGGTCCGCTGTCGCTTGATTCCGCGCTCGGACGCGGTGAATGGCGCGAACTGACCGAGACGGAGCTGCAAGCCCTGCAAACGGGCGGAAAAACCATTGCAATTCCAATTTCAACGGAAAGGACAGAATCGGAATGAATATCAATGAAACGCTTGCCGCGGAATTTTCTCTGAAACCCGAACAGGTGGAGAAAACCGTGGAGTTGATCGACGAAGGGAACACCATCCCGTTTATCGCGCGTTACCGCAAGGAGGTAACGGGAAGTCTGGACGACACGGTTCTGCGTGACCTGTTCGACCGCCTGACTTTCCTGCGCAATCTGCAAAAGCGCAAGGAGGAGGTTTCGGCGCTGATTGCGGGACAGGAGAAGATGACACCGGAAATTCAGGCGGCAATCGACGCGGCAAAGACGATTACGGAGGTGGAGGACATCTACCGTCCCTTCCGCCCGCACAGAAAGACGCGTGCGTCGGTTGCCCGCGAGCGGGGACTGGAGCCGCTTGCGGAACTTCTGATGGCACAGGAAAAGACCTATACGCCCTCCATCGAGGAACAGGCGGCAACCTATATCAATGAGGAAAAAGGCGTTGCGACGGTTGAGGACGCTCTGCAGGGTGCGCGGGACATCATTGCGGAGGATATTTCCGACAATGCGGAATACCGCAAGGAGCTGCGCGCGCTGACCTTCAACCTCGGCACACTGGTTTCCAAGGGGACAAAGGAAGAGGACTCGGTCTATTCGCAATACTACGATTTCTCCGAGGCGCTGAAAAAGATTGCGCCGCACCGCGTTCTGGCGCTCAACCGCGGCGAGAAGGAGGAGTTTCTCAAAGTGACGCTGACCGTGGATGAGGACACGGTTCTGCGCGGTCTACGGGCAAAATTGCTGAAAACCAACGGAAGCCCTGCAACGCCCCATGTTGCCGAGGCGCTGACCGACGGCTATGAGCGCCTGATTGCGCCGTCCGTTGAGCGGGAAATCCGAAGCGACATCTTCGACAACGCCTGCGAGGGGGCGATCAAAGTCTTTGCGGACAACCTGAGCCATCTCCTGATGCAGTCACCGCTGAAAGGGAAAACCGTCCTCGGATTTGACCCCGGCTATGCGCACGGGTGCAAGCTGGCGGTTGTGGACAAGACCGGCAAGGTGGTGGACACGGGCGTGATCTATCCCGTCAAGCCGCGGCAGGAGACCGAGAAGAGCAAGGCGGTTGTTAAGCGGATGATTGCGCGGCATCATGTGGATGTCATCGCAATCGGAAACGGAACCGCGTCAAAAGAAAGCGAAATTTTCATTGCGGGACTGCTGAAAGAGATTGACGCGGATGTGAAATACATTGTGGTCAGTGAGGCGGGCGCATCGATCTATTCCGCTTCCAAGCTGGCGGCTGAGGAGTTTCCCGAATTTGATGTCATGCAGAGAAGCGCCGTCTCCATTGCAAGGCGCCTGCAGGACCCCTTGGCGGAATTGATTAAAATTGACCCCAAGGGCATCGGTGTGGGACAGTACCAGCATGATATGAAGCAGGCGAGACTGGACGAGGCGCTCGGCGGCGTGGTTGAGGATTGCGTGAACGCGGTCGGCGTGGATGTCAACACCGCGTCCTATTCGCTTCTGTCCTACATTTCGGGTATCAATCTCGCTTCGGCGAAAAACATTGTCAAATACCGCGAGGAGAACGGCGAGTTTACCTATCGCGCACAGCTGCTTAAGGTCCCGCGTATCGGGGCAAAGGCTTACGAGCAGGCGGCAGGGTTTCTGCGCGTTCCGGGAGGGAAGGAGATCCTCGATAACACGGGCGTACACCCGGAGTCCTATGAAGCAACCGAAAAGTTGCTGTCCCTGTTCGGATATACGAGAGAGGATGTGCGCGAAGGGAATCTGAAAGAACTGCGCGGAAAGGTGACGAAGGCGGGGAGCGCCAAAGTCTGCGAACAGCTCGGTATCGGACTGCCGACGCTGAACGACATTCTGACCGAGTTGGAAAAGCCCGGACGGGATATCCGCGACACCCTTCCGCCTCCCGTGCTCCGCGACGATATTCTGAGCATGGAGGACCTCAAGCCCGATATGGAACTGACGGGGACCGTCCGTAATGTGACGGACTTCGGCGCGTTCGTGGACATCGGCGTGCATCAGGACGGACTGGTTCACATTTCACATCTTTCGGACCGTTATGTCAGGCATCCTTCCGAGGTGGTCAAGGTCGGCGACATCGTCAGGGTCCGCGTGCTGAGCGTGGATGTTCCGAAGAAGCGAATCGCGCTGACGATGAAACAAAAGAAAGGATAATTTTAATATATTAAGACGATAAAGGCTGTAAATCGGCTCTTTGTTCATGGAAAAAGATGTCGGTTTGTAAGTTATGCACAAATAGTGGGAGCAAAATTTGGGAAAATAAACTCTTTCTTTTTGGGCGAAAATCTGTTACAATATTATAGGTTATATTATCGCCCTGCAGGGGCTACAGGAGGATTACGAAAAAGATGGCAAGCGTATCTTTGAGACATATCTATAAGAAATATCCGGGCGGCGTTACCGCTGTTTCCGATTTCAATCTGGAAATTAAGGACAAGGAATTCCTGGTTCTGGTCGGACCTTCCGGATGCGGAAAATCCACAACCCTGCGTATGATCGCAGGTCTGGAAGAGATTTCCGAAGGCGAACTGCGCATCGGTGACCGTCTGGTCAATGATGTTGCGCCGAAGGACCGTAAGATCGCGATGGTGTTCCAGAACTACGCTCTGTATCCGCATATGTCCGTCTTTGAAAACATGGCGTTCGGTCTGAAGCTGAGCAAGGTTCCGAAGGAAGTCATCAAGAAGAAGGTTGAGGAAGCCGCACGCATTCTGGATATTACCCACCTGCTTGACAGAAAGCCGAAGGCTTTGTCCGGCGGTCAGAAGCAGCGTGTTGCTCTGGGACGCGCAATCGTCCGCGATCCGCAGGTCTTCCTGCTTGACGAGCCTCTGTCCAACTTGGATGCAAAGCTCCGTGCAACCATGAGAACCGAGTTGACAAAGCTCCACAACCGCGTTGGAACCACCTTTATTTATGTTACGCACGACCAGGTCGAGGCTATGACCATGGCAACCCGTATCGTCGTTATGAAGGACGGTCTGATTCAGCAGGTCGATGCACCGCAGAAGCTGTATGACGAGCCTGTCAATATGTTCGTCGCGGGCTTCATCGGAACGCCGCAGATGAACTTTATGGACGGCAAACTGGAGGAGGAGAACGGCAAGCTGTACTTCATTTACGAGGGCAACAAGCTGCTGGTTCCCGAGGACAAGGCGAAGAACGAGGCGCTGAAGGAATACATCGGTAAGGATGTGGTTGCGGGTCTTCGTCCCGAATGTATCTACGACAGTGCGGATGCTCTGGAGAAACATCCGGAATCCACGCTGGAAGTCGATGTGGATGTTACCGAGCTGATGGGCGCGGAAATCTATCTCTATCTGTTGGTTGGCGAAGAGGGCAAACTGACCGCCCGCGTGTCGTCCCGCTCCACCACGAGAGCCGGCGATAAGATCAAGATCGCTTTCGATATGACAAGACTGCATATCTTCGACAAAGACACCGAGCGTTGCATCGTTCACTGATCCGGACCGATTTTATCATGCAAAAAGATGCCGACATTGCGTCGGTATCTTTTTTTGCTGTCCGAAAAAAGTGACTGTTTCGACAGGAAATGTTGCGGTTTTGTCTCATTTGACACACTCGATTTGATGTGACCGCAACGGTTTCAAGCATATGTTGGAAATGTGCCGCTTTTCGCGTTCTTTTGCAAAATTCTCACAGAAAAAAGCGCTTTTTTTCGGAAAAACTATAGACTTTTTGTCGGTTATGTAGTATAATATATGTTGGTTGTGTAAAATTCCATATAACACAGGAGGCTTTGGAAGTTATGAAAAAGAAACTGACCACGGTTGCTTTTCGCGGAACACCCGAGCAGGAAGCTGCTCTGCGTGCCGTGATCCGGAAGCACGCCGGGGAAAAGGGCGCTATGATGCCGATTCTTCAGGAGGCGCAGGATATCTATGGGTATCTGCCTGTTGAGGTCCAGCGCATCATTGCACTGGAAACGGGTGTATCGCTGGAGGAAATTTTCGGCATCGCTTCGTTCTATGCGCAGTTCAAGCTCAATCCCGACGGACAGTACAGCATCGCGGTCTGCCTCGGTACCGCTTGCTATGTCAAGGGGTCCGGAGAAATCATTGAGGCGATTTCCGAACAGCTCGGCGTCCCGGTCGGAAGCACTTCGGCGGACGGTAAGTATTCCGTTGAAGCGACCCGCTGCATCGGCGCCTGCGGTCTGGCTCCCGTTCTTACCGTCAACGGTGAAGTTTACGGCAGACTGACAAAGGCTGATGTCCCCACCATTCTTGCGAAGTACATGGATTGAGGAGGAGAGAACCCAAGATGAAAATTACATCGGTTGCTGATCTTCAGGCAGCTTACGAATCCCTGAAGAACACGGTTGCGATCCGCGAGGGCGTTCACGAAACGATCGACGGCTACCGCAAACATATCCTGATCTGCGGCGGTACGGGATGTACCTCGTCCGGCTCGCACGCACTGCGCGAGAAACTGGAAGAGGAACTGGCGTCGCATGATCTGGAGAAGGAAGTCAAGGTTGTGACCACGGGATGCTTCGGTCTTTGCGCGCTGGGTCCGATCATGATCGTTTACCCGGACGGCACCTTCTACTCCCGCGTGACCCCGGACGATATTCCCGAAATTGTGGAGACGCACATTGTCGGCGGAACGCCCGTTGCCCGCTTTGAGTATCACGAAAAGAACGGCGACCATCATGTGGTCAACTCTCTGGGCGAGATGACCTTCTACAAGAAGCAGCACCGTGTTGCGCTGCATAACTGCGGCGTGATCGACCCCGAGAACATCAGCGATTATGTTGCGCGTCGCGGCTATCAGGCTTTGGCTAAGGTGCTGACCACCATGTCCCGCGAGGATGTGGTGCAGACCATGCTGGATTCCGGATTGCGCGGACGCGGAGGCGCAGGCTTCCCGACGGGCTTGAAGTGGAAGTTCGCAATGGGTTCCACGGGCAAGAAATATGTCTGCTGCAACGCAGACGAGGGTGACCCCGGCGCATTCATGGACCGTTCGGTTCTGGAAGGCGACCCGCACGCAGTCCTTGAGGCAATGGCGATTGCGGGCTATGCAATCGGCTCCGACGAGGGCTATATCTATGTCCGTGCGGAGTATCCGATTGCCATTCACCGTCTGAAGATCGCAATTGAGCAGGCGCACGAAGCGGGACTGCTCGGCGAGAACATCTTCGGAACGGGCTTCAATTTCGATATCTCTCTGCGGTTCGGCGCAGGTGCGTTTGTCTGCGGTGAAGAAACCGCGCTCATGACCTCTATCGAGGGCAAGAGAGGCGAGCCGAGACCCCGTCCGCCGTTCCCGGCAATCAAGGGTCTGTTCGATAAGCCGACCATCCTGAACAATGTGGAAACCTATGCGAATGTTGCGCAGATCATTCTCAACGGTCCCGAGTGGTTTGCGGCAATGGGAACCGAGAAATCCAAGGGTACCAAGGTATTCGCGCTCGGCGGCAAGATTACCAACACGGGACTTGTCGAGGTCCCGATGGGAACCACGCTCCGCGAAGTGATCGAGGAGATCGGCGGCGGCATCCCGAACGGCAAGAAGTTCAAGGCGGCGCAGACCGGCGGACCTTCCGGCGGATGTATCCCCGCAAGCCTGATCGATACGCCGATTGATTACGACAACCTGCTTGCCATCGGTTCGATGATGGGTTCGGGCGGACTGATCGTCATGGACGAGGACAACTGCATGGTCGACATCGCGCGGTTCTTCCTCGATTTCACGGTGGACGAGTCCTGCGGAAAGTGCACGCCCTGCCGCATCGGTACCAGACGGTTGCTTGAACTGCTTGACAAAATCATTGCGGGGAAGGGCGAGATGGAGGACATCGAGCGGATGGAGGAGCTGGCGAACTACATCAAGTCCGCGTCGCTGTGCGGCTTGGGTCAGACTGCCCCGAACCCCGTTCTCTCTACGCTGCGTTACTTCAAGGACGAGTACATTGCGCACATCGTGGACAAGAAATGTCCCGCAGGCGTGTGCAAAAAGCTGCTCCGCTATAACATCGACCGCGAGAAGTGCATCGGTTGCGGAATGTGCGCGCGCAGCTGTCCCGCAGGCGCAATCAATCGGACCGATTATACGGCACCCGGTCACAAGCTTGCTTCGATGGAAATCGATCCCGCAAAGTGCGTGAAGTGCGGAGCTTGTATGTCGACCTGTAAGTTCAAGGCTATTTCCAAGGGTTAAGAAGGGGGATTGTGGACATGGATATGATCAAAGTGAAAATCAACGGCAGGGAATATGCCGTCGAAAAGGGCGCCACGGTTCTCGAAGCCGCAAAAGCGGCGCATATCGACATTCCGACTTTGTGCTATCTGAAGGATATCAACGAGATCGGCGCGTGCCGTCTCTGTCTGGTTGAGGTTTCCGAGCGCAGAGGTCCTGCAATGGGACCGTTCCGCATGGTGACCGCCTGCGTGTACCCCTGCACGGACGGGATGGAAATCAAGACCAACACCCCGCGCATTACGGAGTCCCGCCGCATGAATCTGGAACTTCTGCTCTCCAACCACGAGAAGAAGTGCCTTTCCTGCGTGCGTTCCACCGATTGCGAACTGCAGACGCTCTGCCGTGAATACGGCGTGGACGCGTCCCGCTTTGACGGTGTGGTCAACCACTATGAAGTGGATGCGAAGTCTCCGATCATCCGGGACAACAACAAGTGCATTCTCTGCCGCCGCTGTGTGGCAACCTGCGCAAAGGTACAGGGCATCGGCGTTATCGGCGCGAACAACCGCGGCTTTGATACTTACATCGGTTCCGCGTTCGGAGAAGCGCTGGCGGATACCTCCTGCATCAACTGCGGACAGTGCATCGTTGCCTGCCCGGTCGGCGCGCTCTATGAGAGAGACGACACCGATGAAGTGTTTGAGGCACTGGCAGATCCCGACAAGCATGTCCTGATCTGCGCCGCTCCTTCGGTCCGCGCACAGATCGGCGAATGCTTCGGCTACGAGCCCGGCACCGACACCGAAGGCAAAATGGTTGCCGCTCTGAAGGCGCTCGGCTTTGACGGGGTGTTCGATATGAACCTGACTGCCGACCTGACCATTGTGGAAGAGGCAACCGAGCTGATCGGCAGAATTCAGAACAAGGGCGTTTTGCCGATGATTACCTCATGCTCGCCCGGATGGATCAAGTTCTGCGAGCATTACTTCCCGGATTTCGTTGACAATCTGTCGACCTGCAAGTCCCCGCAGCAGATGTTCGGCGCGGTCGTCAAGACCTACTATGCCGAAAAGATGGGATGGGATCCCAAGGACATTTTCATGGTGTCGGCGATTCCCTGTACCGCGAAGAAATTCGAGGTTACAAGACCCGACGAGTGTGCGTCCGGGCTTCCCGATGTGGATGTGGCAATTACGACCCGCGAGGTCGGTCGCATGATTCGGAAGGCGGGCATCAACTTCCGTGCGCTTGAGGACGAAAAGTTCGACGATCCGTTTGCAATCGGCTCCGGTGCCGGCGCAATTTTCGGCGCGACGGGCGGCGTGATGGAAGCGGCTCTGCGCTATGCGGCAGAGATCATTCTCGGTACGAAGCTGGAAAAGGTCGACTTCACCGAAGTTCGCGGAACCGAGGGCATCAAGCTCGCGTCCTATAAGCTGGGCGATATGAATGTCAAGGTTGCGGTTGCTTCGAGCACGGGCATGGCAAAGAAGCTGCTGAATATGATCCGGAACGGCGACGAAACGGTCAAGGATGTCATCTTCATTGAAATTATGGGATGCCCCGGCGGTTGCGTCAACGGCGGCGGACAGCCGATTCAGCCCGCAAAGGTTCGGATGAATACCGACCTGCGCGCGGTCCGTGCGGCGGTCCTGTATCGCGACGACGCGGAGGAAACCCTGCGCAAATCGCAGGATAACCTTGCGGTTCAGACGCTTTACAAGGAGTTCTTCGGAGAACCGAACAGCCATAAGGCGCACGAAATTCTGCACACCTCGTATATCAAGCGCGGTCTGTAAGAAACACGCTTCAATAAAGGCAACAGGCAGAGCCGGAATGGTGTTCTGCCTGTTGTTTTGATTCATTATTTTTCACATAATAAAAGGTCTTGTTTTGTGTAAAACGCCAAAAATCAGAAAAGACGAAAAAAATGATTGAAAAATAATGAAAAATGTGATATGATAAGGTTGTATCATTAGATGTCGCAGGGTGGTGTATCACCCGCAAACCTCTAATATGTATAAAAGATTTGGAGGGCTTTTATCATGGCTGAAGTAGTTACAATGTTCAGAAACAAGATGAACGGTTACAACAAAGAGGAAGTCAACCTCTATGTGAAGGACCGCGAAGAGAAGCTGCAGGAGAAAGATGCGACCATTACATCTCTCAACGAGCAGGTTGCGGAACTGCAGAAGCAGCTGGCTGATGCGCAGGAAGCCGCAAAGCTCGCCGCCGAAGCTCCCGCTCCCGTTCCCGCAGAGGATTCCGATCCCATTCTCGATGCCGAGATCGCGGAAAAAGCAGAAAAGTTCGACCTGCTGATGAAGCGCTGGGGCGACGAGGAAATGGGACCCGCAATTGCGAAGAAGAAGGTTATTCTGGAAGAGGCGGAGAGAGCCGCGGATGTGTTCTATGAAAAGTCCGCAGAGAAGGTTGCCGCTTGCCTCGACGCCGATTTCGCAAAACTGGCTGAGGCTCTGCGCGCCGACCTCGACGCTTATCTCTACAGCAAATCGCTGGCGGGTCGCGTTAAAGCTTGCGTGGATTACTCCAAGCGCATTTCCGCCAAGATCGCAGTCGGTCTGCACGCGTTGTTCCAGGTTCCCGGCAAGGTTTACAAAGCAACCTCCGAGAGAGTGAACGAGGCTACCGACCGCGCAAAGGCGATGGCGGCTACATATAAGGCACACAAGGCGGCTTCCAAGGCTCAGTAAGGGAACCTTGGCTGTAACGCAATAATCATGCGGTAGAAAGTGATGGATTTCGGATGAATATCGGTGAGAAGATTCGTTCCATGCGGGTTGCAAAACTCATGACGCAATCGGAGCTTGCCGGCAATAAAATCACCCGAAATATGCTGAGCTGTATCGAAAACGGCTCCGCACAACCGTCGCTTTCTACCGTTGTTTATATTGCCGGACGGCTGAATGTGCCGGTCGGCTTTTTGCTCGCGGAAGAGGGGGACGAGATCGTTTATCAGAAGATGAACAGTCTCGCAAACATCAAACGCGCGTATAAGACGGGCGATCTTTCGGGGTGCCGCGCGCTTTGCCTTTCCGCCTGCCCCGAGCCGGATGACGAGATCCGACTTTTGCTTGCGACCTGCGACGCGGGCATTGCCTGCGAGGCATTCCGCCACGGAAAACTGCGGCTTTGCTGTCGGTATTTCGACGAAGCCCTGCGATATGCTTCCGAATGCCTGTATCCGCTTCCGCAGATTACGGCACAGGCGGCGGTCTACTTCGGATATATGGAAACCAGAATTTCTCCGATGCTGACCTCCGATGTATCGGATGGGGAGCGGCTTGTCACGCTTCGGGACGAGGAGCCGTTTGCACGCTATGCGCGCGCGTTGGACGCGCTGGACGAAGGGGACGACGGTCCTGCCGTGTCTTTTCTTTCCGAGGCGGAAAACGGCGGAACCCGCTTCTATGTCGATCATCTGCGCGCAAGGTGCGAAATGGCAAAAGGCGGTTACAAGGGTGCAAAAACGGGGCTTTTGCGGATGCTGAACGGGGATGCGCCGCTGGACGAGGTCGGACTGTACGCCGTTCTGTGTGATCTTGAAATCTGCTGCCGCGAAACCGAGGATTTCAAGGGCGCTTACCGCTATACCAACGAGAAGGTACAGCTGTTGGAGCAATTGTTGAAAGAAAACTGACTGATTTCGGACAGAGGTGATAATATCGCCTCTGTTTTGTTGTTGCTGCAACATACAATACCGCAAAAAGGTGGTATACTGTTTTCATCAACCGATTCCGGACGAATCGGAAAAAGAAAGGATGAATTGATATGAAATATGTATGTCAGGTATGCGGATTTGAATACGATGAAGAAAAGGGATACCCGGAAGGCGGCATTGCTCCCGGAACGCCGTGGGATCAGGTTCCCGAGGATTTTACCTGCCCGCTCTGCGGCGTAGGGAAGGATCAGTTTGAGGCGGAATAAAACATTACCCGAAACAACTGAACGGAGATTCGGAATGAAAACGGAGAGAACTGATATGAAATCTGTGATTTCGTGGCTGTTTCTGATTTATTTTGCGATTTTGTATTTTGAACGCGTGAAAAGTCTGTTTCCGGTCGGCTCGGGCGGGCTTTTTGCCACCCCGTTTGACGGATATGTGAATCTGATGACGATTTTCTCGCTGGCGGCAACCTTGGTTCTTTTGGCGGGATTCAACAAAGGGTTCTGGCAGTCTTTGTTCGGCGCCGGAACACCGGATTACAGAATGTTGGTGATAACCGCAGGGGTTCTGTTGCTGTCGGGGATGGTTCACACCGAGCATACCGTTGCGCCGCTTCAGTTCGGCGCTTACGGCGCACTCATTCTTGCGATGGTTCTGCAAACGGTTCTTCAGGTAAAAGCGGACGGGCATGCGGTTTCCTATTGGCTGTCGCTGATCTACCTTGTGGCATTTTCCATGGCGATCCCGGTCGTTTACCGTGCCGCGATCCCGCAGTCCGGGCTGTTTCATGTACTGGAAGCGGTAACGGCAATCGCACTGGTCGTTTTCTTCACCGGTCTGACCCTGCGCGTGTTTGCCGGGGAAGGACGGAACCTGTTTCTTACGGTACCGTTTGCCGTCATGTTCGTCATGGATGCAATCCTTATTCTGATGCGGTGGCAGGAAACCGTCAATTGGTTTGTGCTGGTTGCGGGAGGAACGGCAACGGTTCTGTTCCTTGTCGGAAAGCTCCTGCTTCCCAAGCTGCCGTAATGGGGAACAACAAAAAAGCACGGGTAAGATCTTCGGATCTACCCGTGCTTTTTTGTTGTTTGTCATACGCAACCGCATCAGAACATTTTTTCAATGTCCTCACGCGTAAAAGTCTGCTTTTTGTCGCAGAAGCGACAGTTGACCGTCAGTACGGGAGGCTTGCCCTCGGAAATCTGTTCGTCAAGCATTTTCAGAAGCTCCGGTTTTCCGAGTGTAATGAGGGCGCGGGTTATGCGTTCGCGGTTGCAAGTGCAACGGTAGGCAACATCAAGTTCATCGAAAACATCATAGGGAATATCCCGCAAAGCGATGTCGGCAACCGCTTGGTTGGTCATGCCTGCGTCAAACAGCGCGGAAACATTGGAGAGATCCCGTGCATTCCGCTCCAACAGGTCGATGATGCGGTCATCCGCAAAGGGGAGAAGCTGAATCAGAACGCCGCCCGCCGCGCGGCAGGTTCCGTCGGTCCCGATCAAAACGCCGAGCGCGCAAACCGTTGGAATCTGCTCGCTTTGCGCGAAATATGCGGCAATATCCTCCGCAATCTCGCCGCTGACAAGACGAACCGAGCCGTTGTAAGGCTCGTCTCCGCCCATGTCGCGGACAATGTTGAGA
>CAKSUH010000023.1 GCA_934500855.1 uncultured Eubacteriales bacterium | reverse complement strand
GCAAAAAAACGGGAAAGGCCTCGGGCTTTGCCCGAACCCACTTAGGGAACTTCTTAGAAGAAGTTCCCTAAGAACCTTCAAGAATTTCACCCCGGTGCAGAATTCCCTACGGAATCCTGCACCGGGGTGAAAGTTTTTGGGGATTTTTAAGGGACTTTTTTTAAAAAGTCCCTTAAATAGGGCTTGGGGCAAAGCCCCGAGGTCTTCCTCGTACCGCTTATCTTCTCTTGGAGAGAACCTCGGTCTCGTAGGTCTTGACGGAGGAGAACCAGGATTCGGAGCCGTCAACGCCTGCGCGACGGCAGAACTCAGCCCAGACATCGCCGACCGGATAGAATTTCAGTTCTTCCTGAAGCATCATCAGTTCGGTGAAATCGCGGTTGTCCTGCATTGCGCGGAGCTTTTCGTTCGGGAGCAGGAGTGCGGTCAGAAGCGCCTTCTGAACCGAACGCATTCCGATGACCCAAGCCGCAATCCGGTTGATGGACGCATCGAAATAGTCGGTTGCAAGGATCACGCGATCAAGCGCATCGTTACGGACGACCTCTTTCATCATTTCAACCGTTTCGTCATCGTAGCGTACCACATGGTCGGAATCCCAGCGAACGCCGCGCGTGATATGCAGCGCGATGCGCCGATTGAAGCAAAGCAGAGCGGAAATCTTGTCGGAAACAACCTCGGTGGGATGATAATGACCGTTGTCCATCAGCGGAACAATCCCGCGCGTTGTCGCGTAGGAAAGCGCGAACTCGGCGGAACCGGCTGTGTAAGACTCAAGCCCGATGCCGAATACCTTGGACTCCAGAGTAACATACACCTTATCCTTGTTGTAGCCGCAACCGAGAATCTTGTCCAGAGAATCCATGTAACGCATACGCGGACCGAGACGGTCGGCAGGGACATCCTTCATGCCGTCCGGAATCCAGATGTTCATCAGGCAAGGCATACCCGTTTCGTTTGCAAAATACTCCGCAATACGGATGCAGGCAATGCCGTGACGGATCCAGAACGCGCGAATCTCCTCATCGGGATTGGTCAGCGTTCCGCCTTCCGCCAACGGATGCGAGAAATAGGTGGGGTTGAAGTCCAGACCCAGACCGCGCGCCTTCGCGTAGTCAACCCACGGCTTGAAGTGCTCGGGAAGAATTTTGTCGCGGTCCACGGGTTTGCCGTCCGGGTAGATACCGTAGAACGCGTGAACATTCACGCGATGCCTGCCGGGAATCAGCGAGAAAGCCTTGTCCAGGTCCTGCATCAGTTCTTCGGGCGTCCGAGCCGCTCCGGGATAGTTGCCCGTTGCCTGAATGCCTCCCGTCAGCGCACCGGCATTTTCAAATCCGCGCACATCGTCGCCCTGCCAGCAGTGCATGGAAATGCGCACATCCGAAAGGCGGCGGATCGCCTCCTCCGTGTCCACTCCGATTGCCGCATAACGCTCTTTTGCCAAGTCGTAACGATTCATTTGTTAGCCTCCTGTATGGTTTTGTTGCGGTCCTTTTTCTGTATTCTATTATAAAATAAATACCCTTTTTTTGCAAGAGCTTTGCCCGAAAAACAAAAAAGAGCCACCAAACAGGAAAAACTGTCTCCTGTTTGATGGCTTTTTTGATTTCAGTGCGTCAGGAAGAACATTGCGGCAAAGAGGACCGTGATAATCCATGTGCCGACATTGATTGCCTTGACCTTACCGGTAAAGAGCTTCACTCCCACATAGGAGATCAGTCCGAACGCGATACCGTAAGAGATATTGTACGCAAACGGCATCATAACGATGGTCAGGAACGCGGGAAGTGCCTCGGACGGATCCTGCCAGTTGATGTCGCGAACGCCGCCCATCATGAGGATGCCGACATAGATCAGCGCCGCCGCATAAGCACACGCGGGGATCAGCGCCGCTACAGGGGCAAAGAACAGCGCAAGAAGGAAGAGCGCACCCGTGAACATCGAGGAAAGTCCGGTCCGCGCGCCCGCCGCAACGCCCGAAGAGGACTCAACGAAGGTGGTAACCGTGGAGGTTCCGCAAACCGCACCCGTGCAGGTTGCAATCGCGTCCGCAAGCATTGCACGGTCCATATTCGGAACCGTTTCCTCGCCTTTTTCATCACGCGTCAGCAGGTTTCCTGCCTTGCAGGCGCCCCAAAGCGTTCCCATTGTATCGAACATATCCACCATGCAGAACGCCAACGCAGTGGTAAGAAAGGCAATGACCAGTCCGGTAACCGAGTGTCCCTCCATGCCGAGGTAACCCGAGAAATCAAAGCCCTCGGTAAAGACTTTTCCGATCGCCATGGTTCCGAAATCCTTGAATGCCGTCAGCGGATTCATGGCGCTTCCCGTAAGGAAGCTGTAGTCAAAGCCCGAAACCGTCAGGCTGAGCAGATAGTAAACTGCCGTTCCGCCGAGGATGCTCCACATCGCACCCTTGAAGCCCTTTTTGGAGAGGACCGCAATGGCAATCACCGTTGCAAGCGTAACCAGCAGAGGCATGATGCTTCCCCATGTTGCGCTGCCGAGCAGATTGAAAGAAGCGAGCGTAACGCCCGTTGAAGTGCTCGGAATAACCAGTCCGGAATCCTGGAACCCGAGGAACGCGATGAACAGACCGATGCCCGCAGGGATTGCCTGCTTGACGGTTTTCGGAATCGCATCGAAAATCAGCTTCCTGAGACCCGTAACGGTCAGAAGAATAAAGAGAATGCCGTCAACCAAAACGAACAGCAAAGCGTTGGCATAAGAGAATCCCATGCCGAAGCAAACGGTGTAGACAAAGAACGCATTCAGCCCCATGCCGGACGCCTGCGCCAGCGGGAGGTTGGCAAGCAGACCGATCAGAAGGGTTCCGACAACCGCAGACAGCGCCGTGGCGATGTAAACCGCGCCGAAGGAAACATTCCCCAGCGCCGAGAACATACCCGGGTTGACCGACAGGATGTAGGACATTGCCATGAAGGTGGTAATACCGCCGATCAGTTCGGCTTTTACGGTTGTGTCGCGGTCTTGCAGATGGAACAGCTTTTCCATGATGGTAAAATAACCTCGTTTCGTAGTATTTTGAGCCGCAACCCCTATTATACCATACGAACCCCGAAAAGTCAACCCGTTTTCCGCTTTTATCGACATTCGGCAACAAAACAGTCGGGCAAAGGCAACTGCCGCTACGGTTTTCAGACGCAACACCGCGCAATTCCGACATTGGAATTGCGCGGTGTTGCCCTAAAATGTTACCGTTACAACCGTCCCCTGCCCGACTGTACTGTCGAACTTCAGGTCTGCGCCGTAAAGCACGCAGATATGTTTGACAATGGCAAGTCCCAAGCCGGTTCCTCCCGTTTTTTTGGAGCGGGACTTATCCACGCGATAAAACCGCTCGCAAACGCGGGAAAGATGCTCCTTCGGAATTCCGATTCCCGTATCGCGGACCGTCAGGACCGTGTGTCCGTCCCGTTCCGCTATCGCAACATCCAAGCGCCCGCCGTCCACATTATAGTTCACCGCGTTGGAACAAAGATTGGTCAGCAACTCATACATTCTCTCCGGTGCCGCCTGAACCGTTCCTTCGCCCGAAACGGTGACGGTCAGTCCCTTTTCGGCAATGCGCGGGTTCAGTTCCGCGATTACTTCATCCGCAATCGCGTGCAGATTGACAGGCTCCCGCTTCACCTCTCCGTGTTGCTCCAGCCGCGAGAGACGGAGCATATCGGTAATCAGCTCGGACATCCGCGAGGCTTCTTTGTGAATCCGCTCCACCTGTGCGCGGACGCTTTCGTCTACCCCGTCCTTGGCAAGGATCAGCTCGGAAAGCCCAAGAGTTACGGTGATCGGCGTTTTCAGTTCGTGAGACGCGTTGGCAAAGAAATCGCTCTTTTCCGCGGCAATGTCTCTTGCGTCCGTAACATCGGTCACGATCACGATCTGCGCGATCTCCCGCGCCAGCGCATGGTCGGTAATGGCTCGCAGAGTCACCACAAGCTGGCGGTCCCCGTAACGGTATTCAAAGCTCCCGCCGCCGGCATATTCGCTGATCCGCCGACAAAGCGCATCGTCACGGATCAGAGCAAACAGTCCGGTTCCGACGCTTTTTTCGTCCCCGCCGAACAGCTTCAGCGCACTGCGGTTGGCAAATACCACGCGAAACGCCGAATCCAACGCAACAATCCCCTGTGCAACGATATCCAAAACCGTTGCCAGCTTTTCGCGCTCGCCGACCTGTGCCTTCACCATGGCATAGGTTTTTTTGTTCAGTTCGTTGATTTCCCAGATAACCGCGTCATATTCCGGCTCACGCCGATCGGAAACAATCGGCTTATAGATTCCGTTCTCCAGTCCCCTCAGGCTTTCCGCAACGCCTTCGATCCGCTCGGAAAACCCTCTCGACAGTCTGTCCGCAAAAAGCGCCGACAGTGCAAGCGAACCGAGCACCGCCGCAATCAGAAACGGAACCGCCGCACGAAAGAATGCGTCCCGCTCACTGTTCGGTGTCATGACCCGTATCACAACGCGGTTGCCGCTTCCGTCCTCTGCCAACTCTGCGTAGCAAAGCATTTCCGCGCCTGCCGACTGCGAATAGCGCTCCGTAACAGACGGCTCCCCTGCCAGTGCCGCGGATATTTCGTCGCACGCTTCAAACCGCTCCTCCGCATCCGACCGACCGCTGTCAAACAGAACCGTTCCGTTATCGGAAAACAGTGTAACGCGCAAATCTCCGCTCGTCTCAAAGCCGGACAGCCCCGAAAGGTCCGCGTCGGTTTTCAGCAAGACTTCAAGCAAGCCGACCTCGGTTTTCAGCCGTTCCCTTGCTTCTTTCACACTGCTTTTTCGCACCGCAACGGCACCTGCGCCGAACACCGTGAACACACAGAACAGCGAAAGGAGCAGAATTCGGATAAAAATGCGTTTTTTCATTCCGGTTTTGTTTCAAAACGGTAGCCGATGCCCCGCACCGTTACGATGGCATCATAGCCGCCCGCCTCCTTGATTTTCTCCCGCAGGGTTGCAATGTGCATATCCAGCGTGCGTGTTTCTCCGATATAATCTTCACCCCAGACCGAGCGGAAGAGCGTATCCCTTTCGACTGTCACTCCCGTCTGCCCGAGCAGGAGCGCCAGCAATTTATACTCCTTGAGCGTCAGCCCGAGATCCTTTCCGTTATAAAACGCACGGTAGGTGTTGCGGTCAACCGTAAAGCCTCCCGAAGCGGACACATAAAGATTGGCGCGACGCAGATTGGTTTTGACCCGCGCCATCAGTTCCAAAATCGAAAACGGTTTGGCTATATAGTCATCCGCCCCTTTGTTCAGCCCCTTGACAAAGCTGATTTCGTCGGATTTCGCGCTGACGATGATTACGGGAATCCGTTCATCAACCTTTCGGATTTCCGACAGAACCGTATATCCGTCCATATCCGGAAGCATGATATCAAGAATCACAATGTCCGGCTTTTCCGTGCGGAATGCCTCAAGGAAGGAAGGTCCGTCCTCAAAGAGCCGGATATCGTAGTTCTCTTCAAATGCGCCGCGATAAACCTCACCGATTCCCTCGTCATCCTCAACCGCATAGATCATTTTTCTGTTCATTCCGTCTTCCTCGCCTTCCTGTTTCTTCCGTGCATTTTCCGTGTCGATTCCACACCTATTATAACACATTCCGCACGGGTTTGCAAGAGGAAAATCAACCGAAGCTGCCCGTTACATACCGTTCGGTTCTCGAATCTGCGGGAGCGTGGAAGATTTGGTCGGTATTTCCTGTTTCAATCAGTTCTCCCAAAAGGAAAAATCCCGTGTAATCAGAAATCCGCGTTGCCTGTTGCATATTATGCGTCACCATCACCAATGTGGTGGTCTTTTTCAGTTCGCGGCACAGTTCCTCGATCTTTCCCGTGGAAATCGGATCCAAAGCCGCCGTTGGCTCATCCATCAGCAGAATCCGCGGTTTGACCGCCAACGCCCGCGCAATGCAAAGCCGTTGCTGTTGACCGCCGGACAGACCGAGCGCCGATTTTCCGAGACGGTCGCGTGTCTCTTCCCACATTGCCGCCGCCCGCAAAGAAGTCTCCACAATTTCATCCAGTTCCGCCCGACGGCGGATCCCGACCGTTCTCGGCCCGTAGGCGATGTTGTCGTAAATGCTCATCGGAAACGGGTTCGGCTTCTGGAACACCATTCCGACCCGACGGCGCAGTGCGTTCAGGTCAACCCGACCGTAAATATCGGTTCCGCCAACCAGAAACCGTCCCTCAATCCGACAGTTCGGTGTGAGATCGTTCATGCGGTTCAGACATCTCAAAAAAGTCGATTTGCCGCAACCGGACGGACCGATCAGCGCCGTAATACTGCGTTCGGGAATCTCAATGCTGACTCCGCGAAGCGCCTGAAAATCACCGTACCACAGATTTGCTTCACTGACCGAAATATCCTGTCCGACAACGGTCTCTTCCGCTTCCCGAACCGCTTCCTTTTTCCGCGCAAACCGCATTGCTTCAACCATAGGTTTCCCCTCTTTGCTTTCTCGCAAGTCCCGCCGCGCATTTCCGCGCCGCAAGGTTCAGAATCAGGACCAATGCAACCAAAACAACTGCGGTTGCATAGGCTTCGTTGATATACCAGCCTTCACCAGAAAGCTGATACAGCGCCACCGCAAGCGTTGCGCCGCTGTCGCGCGGTCCGTGCGGGACCGCTTTGATAACCGACCCCATCGTATACAGGAACGGAGCCGATTCCCCGATGACCCGCCCCATTGACAGAATGACTGCCGAGAGGATTCCCGGAAGTGCCGACGGCAGGACCACGCGGCAAACGGTCCTCAGCTTTCCCGCGCCGAGGGCAAGGCTTCCCTCGCGCAGTGTGTCGGAAACCGTCCGCAGGCTTTCTTCCGTCGTGCGCACAACGGTCGGCAGCAGCATCATGGCAACCGTCAGAGATCCTGCGAGAATGCTGCCCGAACCTCCGAAGAACGATACAAAAGTCATCATGCCGAACAACCCGTATACAATGGACGGGACTCCCGCCAACAGGTCGATCGCTCCGCGAATGATGCGAACGGCAAGGCTGTTCCGCCCTGCGTATTCATGCAGGTAGATTGCCGTCATAATCCCGACGGGAACCGCCAGCGCAAGGCTGATCGCAACCGCCCACAGGGTCGTCACCAAAGCCGGCAGAATCGTAATATCGGTGCTTCCGAATTCAAAAGGACCATACAGAACCGACGGATCCCGCACCAGCACCGGAATCCCCTTTGCCGCAATGAACCCGAGAATCAGCAGAAGCGCCGAAGCGGTCAGACATCCGGCTCCGATTGCAAGTCCGCGCCCGAGTTTGGGTGACAGCCGCGGAAGCCCGCGGTGCGAAACCTTTCCGCCGGCGCTTAACCGACGGACCGTTTTTCCGGAAATCGCGCCGAACAACAGATCGATTGCCAAAACAAGAACCAAAAGCACCGTACCCGTTGCAATCAGCGCTCCTTCCTGCACCTCTCCCGCATACCCCATCTCCATGACAATGTTCGCGGTCAGGACCCGGAAGGAAGAGAACAGCCCCTGCGGGAACGCCGCGGCATTGCCGGCAACCATAACCACCGCCATGGTCTCCCCCATCGCGCGCCCTGTTCCGAGGACCAATGACGCGAGAATTCCCGACTTTGCCGCAGGGATCATCACCCGGAACACCGTTTCTGCGTGCGTTGCGCCGAGCGCAACCGAGCCTTCATAATAGGACTGCGGAACCGCCTCCAGCGCAACCCGCGAAAGCGAAACAACCGTCGGCAGGACCATAACCCCGAGAATCAGGGATACCGCAAGCAGACCGCTTCCGTTATTCGGCGCGATTTCGGAAAGAACGGGGAGCAGAAAGGCAATCCCGAAAAAGCCGTAAACAACCGAAGGAATCCCCGCGAGCAGGTCAATTACCGCCGAAAGCGGTCCGCGCAGACGCTTGGGGCACCAGTAAACAAGAAAGACCGCAGTGAAGAATCCCACAAGACCGCCGACTGCCATCGCACCTGCGGTAGCCGCAAGCGTTCCGACAATCATGGTCAGAAGTCCGTAACTGCCGGAGAGCGGTGCACCGTAAGTATCCAGACGGTCGGGAGACCAGTTCCGACCGAACAGAAGGTTCCCGTTTCCGATTTTTCCGAATGCGGGAATGCTCCGAACGATCAGAAACGCAAAAATCGCAATCACCGCACCGACGCAAAGAACCGCCGCCGCGGCGAACAGTCCCTGCCCGATGCGCTCTTTTCTGTCAGATGCCATCTTCACTTATTCAGCTCGCTGAATTTTGTAACGCTTCCGGAAAATGTTGTCCTGTGCCACCGACGCGGAGGAAAGTCCGATGACATTCCCCGTTGTATCGTTTTCCACAGCTTTACGCCCGACGGAAGACCCCTCCAACTCAATGTCAAACAAATCCTCGGCGTTCGCACCGTAAACCTCGGCATATCCCTTTGCCGCCGCATTGATGACCTTTTCCATCGAGGTCGACCCGCGAATTACGATTTTCTCACCCGCAGGAAGCGTTGCCTGCTTGGTAAAATCGGAGACTGCAATCGGCTCGGAACCGGAATTTGCACGCTTGGCGGGATCGGAAAGCCAAATGCACCCGGCAGACTTGGCGTGCGCCTCCGCCGCCCCGCTGTGCAGATACGCCATGAAATCCGCCGCACGGGCAGTCATCGTCACACCCTTCTTGGTCATGACCACAAAGGGGCGCTGAATGGCGTAGGTACCGTTCAGGACCGTCTCCTCGCTAGCCGCAACACCGCCTACCCGCACCGTGTTGACCGTATCGTCAACAGACCCGAGGGAAATATAACCGATGGCGTTTTTGTCGGATGCAACCGAGGAGAGCACCAGACCCGTTTTGGTCTGCGTGACAGCATTTTGTGTAGAGCGGTAAACCTTCTCACCGTCCACCTTCTCCTCCAGAAAATGAGAGCCATCCGTAACAACCGTATCAAACGCTTCCCGCGTACCGCTTCCCTGCTCACGAATCACAACCGTAATGTTCTTTTCCTTTTTTCCGCAAGACACGGCAGACAGCAGAACCAATCCGGACAATAAAACCGACATCACCTTTGCAAATCTTCTTTTCATTTTCATCACTCCTTTTTTGTTTTGCAAGCACATTATAGCAGTTTTTAACGGACTCGACTACCATAGCAAGGTTTTGCGTGTGTAAATCCTTTGTAAAACAAAAAAGATAGAAAAAGTCAAAATAAAATACAATAAGAAGAAAGGCGAAATGGAAAAAAAGGGTTGACAAAAAAATAAATCTGTGGTACAATGTTAAAGTCTGATACGGAGGGATATCGAAGCGGTCATAACGAGGCGGTCTTGAAATCTTATTTCCGAAGAAGACGTAAAGCCCCATAAAACCCTTGTATTACTTGACTTTTTCTCTCCTTGAAAATTTCTCAAAATCGGCAATTCTAAAGAAAATTCTAATGTAATTCCAGTTATTCTAAAATTGAATACCCATACGGAGGGTTATCGAAGCGGTCATAACGAGGCGGTCTTGAAAACCGTTTGAGAGCAATCTCACGTGAGTTCGAATCTCACACCCTCCGCCACTCTGCGGCGAAAAACCGCGTACCACAAAGCCGCAAGGAATTTCCTTGCGGCTGATTTTATTGCTGAAAACAAAGGCCAAGGAGGATACTTACAATTGGACAATGCTTTGATATGGCCACTACCAGATATGAATTTTTGGAAAATTGAAAACGGATCGACTACTGTTACAATTAAATGGACTCATAATTATTTTGAGGACTACAGAAGCTTAGCACATCAGTTTTATGAGTGCGGATATATGACTTTCGATGAAGTAATAAAAAGTGGGCATAATAATGTAAAAACAGATATGTGGTTTCTAACCGGCATATTCATGGTTCGTCACAGTATAGAATTAGGTCTCAAAGCTTTATTATGTAGAGTACTTTCAAAAAATAACAGTTTTATCCAAAATGCATTTGAAGAATGTTGTCATGATGTTTCAAAGTTGTTTCAAAAATACTATGAAACGGGCTTTGAAAGTTTTTTGACTGATGAAGAAATAGAATGGTTAACAAAGTATTTAGCTTCGCTTGAAAATGTGGATAAAAAATCTGATTTGTTTAGATTCCCATTTGAAGACGATTTTTTATCAAAATACAAGGGAAAATTTTTAGATACTGTCGCGGTCGCTAATAACTTACTTCAAGGTTTTGCGTTAGTCAATAAATGTATGGCGAAAGGTTATGTTTCAAAAGAAGATGAATTTGATGATGGCTTGATACCGGAATTCTTTGTTTTTGCGTCACATGGATTTGGAAACTGTTATTTGTGGCAACCGGTATCCGATGATGGCTTTCATACGAAGGTTACAGGTTATAGCGAAGTAATAGATTTTATTTATCAAAGCCGACAAATATCCAATGAAAAGAAGCTTTATCCGTTACTCTTTATGTTCCGAAACACAATAGAATTATGCTTAAAGAGGATTTTTTATAGCAAAGTTGATAATGGAGTTCCAGAGAGCGTCTTTTTTTCAAAAAGAAAAAGTCATTTAATAAAAAAGGAGTTATGGAAGAACGTAAAACCTGTAATTGAAAAATACGCAATAGATTTCAATTATGACATATCACTTATCACTGTTGTAGAGAATCTAATGCTCGAAATAGACTCGCTCGATAAAAATGGGGAAAACTTTCGTTATCCAACATCATATAGCTTGGAATATCGTATAGATAACAAGAAAATAGACTTGGTAAATATATATACATATCTTAAGGCAATCACTAATTTCCTTGATGGGTGTGATTCTATGCTTGATGTAGTTGAAGATTATCAAAGCGAGATAAAAGCTGAATATGAGGCAGAGATGAGAGCGAGTATGGATTGGTATTAATTATTGTCAAAATCTCGTATGTGTCCCAGTGTCCCTTTTTACTCTCCTACTAATAATTTTGCCGAAAACGGCAAAATTATTAGTTAAATCGCTTTTATGACAACAGCCGCCCGGTTTTTTCGGGCGGCTGTTTGGCTTTACTCCTCACTTTTCCCCGAGGCACTTTGCCCGTCGGATCGTCCTTTTCAGGTCGGTGATGAGCAGGAGGACATCGTGCAATTCATCGTCGGTGAGTCCGTCGAGGACAGCACCGACCTCGCGCTTGGTATTGTTTTGCGGAAGAAGCGATGCTGAGGTTCCGCGCAGGAGCCAATCGCAGGAGACGTGGAGCGTTTCGGCGATGCTGATCAGAATATCCACGCTGAAATTGCGTTTCCCCGCTTCAATGTCGCTGATGTAGGAGTCGGAGATTTCCGTCGCCCTTGCGAGTTCTTCCTGGCTGACGCGCGCTTCCTGACGTGCTTTGCGGATTCGCCCGCCGATTTCGTAATAGGTCTTTTTCATGCAGTCTCTCATTTTTCTTTCATCCTCTTTCAAGAATTTTTCAATCATTTTCGTATGCCATTCGGATTTTGCCTGAATGGCGAACGCGCGGTCGCTGGCAAGGAAGGCTATCAGTTGTACTTTCGGGATATAGTGCATCCCGTACACTTTAAGCGAGAAGAGCGTTCCTTCCTGTATGAACTTCTCCACCGTTTTGTGTGCGTAGCCGAGAATCTCCGATGTTTGGTCGAGTGTCAGCCGATCCGGCTCTTTTCGCAGTTTGACTTCCAGAAATTCGATATAACGATCCTGCTCCTCACCCCGAACCGTGATATACGTTTCGGGGTTTCTGTGCGGACGGTTATGGCAGTTGGAATTGAACAGCCCCACGGGGATTTCGTCCCGCCGTTCCGCGTAGGTGCGGTCGAGGTACGCTTCCATGTCCTCCATCCGCACCGCGTATT
The DNA here is from genome assembly GCA_934500855.1 of uncultured Eubacteriales bacterium. Lineage (GTDB taxonomy): Bacteria > Bacillota > Clostridia > Oscillospirales > CAG-272 > UMGS1865. The sequence continues at coordinate 4 of CAKSUH010000023.1, read as the reverse complement.
TATG
>CAKSUH010000022.1 GCA_934500855.1 uncultured Eubacteriales bacterium | reverse complement strand
TCGCTGATGGTCATCGGGGCAGAGACGCAGATCAGCCGTCTCAACTCGGAAATCACCAAATTGCATGAGGATATTACCGAACTGAAGTCCGATCTGGAAACATCGGTCGACCTGCTGGAGATCCGCAGAATCGCTACCGAGGAGTACGGCATGGTCGGCGAGGAATATCTGAAAATGGATTACATCGCGCTTGACCGTGACGAAATCGCCGAGGTCAAGGGAGAAAAGAAGAACAGCGGGATCGGATTGGCAGGGCTTCTGAGCGCCATCGGTTGGAAATGATCCCGAAACAGTCATAACGCGTCTGCTTTGTCCATACACTATACCGATGGCGGAGAAAGCAACCGAGTTCCGCTGACCGAAAGACCGTTGGAAAGGGGAGTCGGATGAAAGCAAAACAGAACAGACCCGACGGTCCCGCAGACGGACTGACGGTTCGCCGCGCGGGGATTCTCGCGCTGACCGTTACGGGTCTGCTTGCCATTCTGCTGGTGCGGATTCTGATCCTCCAGACGGTCGAATATGACCGCTATCAGCAAAAGGTTATCGATCAGATTACCACACAAACCGAAGTCGCCGCCAACCGCGGCGGCATTTATGACCGTAACGGCGTTGCGCTTGCAACCAATATCACAACCTACCGCGTGTTCATTTCGCCTTCGTCGATTTCCGATGCGCAAACCGAAATGAAGCGGAACGGTGAGACGGTCAATCTCGGCGAGCTGATTGCCGACGGGCTGTCGGAACTGCTGGAGGTTTCGCGCGATTTCGTGCTTCAGGAAGCGGCAAAGACCCGCTACCTTGACCGCACGGTCAAACGGAATGTCAGCGAAGAAACGGCGGACGCCGTCCGCGCTTTTATTAAGGAAAAGGGCTTGCAGAGAATGATTTATCTGCAACCGACCTCCACCCGCTACTACCCGCGCTCCACGCTTGCCTCCCATGTGCTCGGATTTACGGGAAGCGACGGAACCGGACTTTACGGTCTGGAAAATTACTATAACCAACTGCTTGCCGGAACGAACGGTCGGATTATCACCGCCCGTGACGCGCGCGGCAATGAAATGCCTTATGAATATGAAGAGTACATCGAGGCGAAGGACGGCTACAACCTGACCACAACGCTGGACGCCTATGTGCAGGCGGCGCTTGAGCAACAGCTTGAGAACGCTTACACCGCGTCGGGCGGAAAGAACCGCGCAGCGGGTGTGGTGATGAATGTCAACACGGGGGAGATCCTCGGAATGGCGGTTTACCCGTACTTCAACCTCAATGACCCGTGGACGCTGGACGAACAGTCCGAGGAGAAGCTGAACGACTGCGAATGCGAAGAGGGAACCGAGGAGCACGATGCCTATCGGCAGAAACTGCTCATGGAAATGTGGAAGAACAAGGCGCTGACCGATTCCTACATCCCCGGTTCGACCTTCAAGGTAATCACGGCTTCCATGGCGCTGGAGGAGGATAAGGTCAAGACCGACGAAACCCATACCTGCGTCGGCTATGAGACTGTCCTCGGGCACAAAATCCACTGTCACAAAACAACGGGACACGGTACTCTGACCTTTTCCAAGGGCATTCAGCAGTCCTGCAACCCGTGGCTGATGACCGTCGGTCTGCGGCTCGGAAAAGAGACTTTTTCAAACTATATCACTTCGTTCGGATACCGTGAAAAAACCGGTATCGATCTTCCCGGAGAGGGCAAAGGCGTCATCAAGACAACGAAAGACATTTCGGATCTTGACCTTGCCATCTATGCGTTCGGGCAAAACTTCAATGTCACGCTGATTCAGCAGATCACCGCAATCTCGGCGGTGGCAAACGGCGGCTATCTGGTCACCCCGCATCTGCTTTCCAAGGTGACCGACCGCGATGGGAATGTGATCCGTTCCTATGATACGCAGGTTCGCCGACAGGTGGTGAGCGCGGAAGTCTGCAAAACCGTTTCCGCCATTCTCGAAGAGGGTGTCTCAACCGACGGCGGCGCGAAGAACGCCTATGTTGCGGGTTACCGCATCGCCGCAAAGACCGGAACCTCCGAAAAAAAGGATGTCGGCGCAAAAGGAAAGTATATCTGCTCCACGGTTGCATATGCGCCGGCGGAGAATCCGCAATATGCGGTCATCATCATTGTCGATGAGCCGAGCAGAGGCGCGCTTTACGGAAGCACCGTCGCGGCGCCGTATGTGGCAAATGTCATGGAAACCATCCTGCCGTACCTCGGCGTGGAGGCGGTCTATTCCGAGGACGAACTGGCACATCAGGTGATTGAAGCGCCGCGTGTGACGGGCTGGAAGGCAACTGCCGTACAGTCCCGCTACGGCGAAAAATTCGAGGTCCGCATTGTGGGTGACGAGGACGGCACGGTCGTTGCGCAGTACCCCGCCGCGGGAACCGCGGTGGAGCGCGAAACGGCGCAACTGATCGTCTATACGGGCAGGCGGGCGTCGGATGTCATTCCCGAAACCGTGATCGTCCCCGATCTGACCAACATGACCGCAGTGGCGGCGGCGGGAAAGCTCCGCGTGCTCGGGCTGAATGTCCGCATTAAGGGAACCAAATACTACACCTCCGGAAGCAACGCAACCGTTGTTTCGCAGTCGGTGGAAAAGGGAACGCCCGTTCCGAAAGGCACCGTTATCGAAATCCGATTCTACTCGCAGACCGATGACGACCGCGGTTGGACGGATGACCCGTAAAAATTGCCTTGCTTCGCTTGGTTTTATCTGATTGATCCCCCTCATCAGTCGCTGACGCGACAGCTTCCCCCCAAGGGGAAGCCTCGGGGAACGGTTGCTTGTTCTGTTGTAGCCGTGAGAAATGTGAAGGATACGCATTCTCAAACGGTTGCATTCCAACCCTTTTGTGAAACTTCTTTCGGGAAGTTTCCTGCGCGTGGTGCGGGGCGAAGCCCCGCGACCTCCCACGGGATGTGAAAAGACGGAAGTTCATGTCCGACTGTGACGGAGGAAGCTTTGAAACTGAAAGAACTCTGCCGTGCGGCGGCGCTGGAATGTCCCGAAAGCGGCGCCGAAACCGAAATTTCCGCAATTGCAATGGATTCGGGACGCGTGACGAAAGGAAGCCTTTTCGTCTGTATCCGCGGTCTGCATACCGATGGGCATACTTACATCGGGGAGGCGATCGCAAAAGGTGCGGTCGCGGTCCTGTGCGAAACGGGACGGAAAGCCGCATCGGTTCCCACTGTTTATTCCGACAACCCGAGGCGCGCCGCCGCAAGGCTTTTCAACGCGTTCTGGGGCAATCCCGTTGCAAGTCTGAAATTCATCGGCGTGACGGGAACAAACGGCAAAACCACCGTAACGCATATGCTCCGCGCGATTCTGGAAGCCTCCATGTACCGCACGGGACTGATCGGTACGGTGGGGTGCGAATCCTGCGGGCGGCATCTGGCGGCGCAAAACCGCGATCCGCTTGCAAACATGACCACGCCCGACCCGCCCGACCTCTACCGGATGTTGCGGGAAATGGTCGACGACGGCGTGGAATATGTCCTGATGGAGGTTACCTCCCATGCGCTGGCACTCGGCAAACTCGATCCCATCCGCTTTGTGGCGGGTATCTTTACCAATCTGACCCCCGAGCATCTGGACTTCCACGGAACCATGGACGCCTACGCGGACGCGAAGGCGGAGCTGTTCCGTCGGTCCGCATTGACCGTCGTCAACACCGATTCCCCCTACGGGGAGCGGATGCGGCGCGCGGCGGCGGGACGGTGCGTGACCTGCAGTGCGGTCGGCAGACCTGCCGATTACCGCGCGGAGAATCTGCATCTCGCGTCGGTCCGCGGAGTGGAATACGAATTGCACTCCGGAAACACAAGAATGAAAATTTCCTGCCCGATTCCGGGCGGCTTTACGGTTATGAACTCCATGCAGGCGGCTGTCTGCGCAATCGAACTCGGCATCGGACCACCCTCCATTCAGGACGCGCTCGCGTCCATGACCGGCGTCAGGGGGAGAATGGAGCGGGTCCGGCTCGGCGTGGGCGCAGACTTCAGCGTATTGATTGACTACGCGCACACACCGGACGCACTGGAAAAGCTGCTGCGCACGGCGCGCGATTCCTGCACGGACGGACAGCGGGTTGTCCTGCTGTTCGGCTGCGGCGGGGATCGCGACAGAAGCAAACGGGCAATGATGGGGAGCGTGGCGGAACTTTACGCGGACCGCGTGATCGTCACCTCCGATAACAGCCGGAGCGAGGACCCGCAGGCGATTATCGCCGACATTCTCGCGGGTATGCGACACGGTACGGCGGAGGTCATTCCCGACCGCGCCGAAGCAATCCGCCATGCGGTCCTGACGGCGGAAAAGAACGACCTGATCCTGCTTGCGGGAAAAGGACATGAAGAGTATGAGATCGACCGAACGGGGAGACATCGGTTTTCCGAGCGCGAGCTGGTAACGGAAGCGTGTCGGGAGCGATGCCGCCGCGGGAAGGAGATCTGACCGAATGTGACCTCTGAGGCATCATCGCGCAATTCCGACGGCGCAATTGCGCGGCGGTGCCACGAAAAAATCCCGCTACTTGCGGACGGGAGGCTTTGAGACAGTGAAAATCCGATTCAGTATGGGCGCAATCAGCGCCGGAACCTTTGCGGAAATGTGCGGCGGAACCCTGCGGGACGGCAGAGGCGCGGAGCTGCGCGTCCGTTCGATCTGCACCGACTCCGGAGAAGCCGATGCGGAGACTGTTTTTACGGCTCTGCGCGGAGAACGCGAGGACGGACACAATTATATTGCGAAAGCCATCGAAAACGGATGCCGCTGTATCCTCTGCGAACACAGCTGTGACGCAATCGAGCAGGCGGGAGCCGCAGCCGTGGTGGTCAACAATACCGAACTGGCGCTTTCCTATTTCGCAAACGCCTGCCGCCACGCGCTGACCTGCCATACGGTTGCCGTTACGGGCAGCGTCGGAAAAACCACAACAAAGGATATGCTCTGGTCGGTGCTTTCCCAAAAGCACAAGACCTATCGGACTCCCGGAAACCATAACAGTCTGGTCGGAATGCCGCTGTCTGTCAGCGAAATTCCCGCAGACACCGCGTGGGCGGTGCTGGAAATGGGGATGAGCGCGTTCGGCGAGGTCGAGCGGCTGTCGGTTGCGGCGGAACCCGATTTCGCAATTATTACCAACATCGGCACGGCGCACATGGAAGCGCTCGGTTCGCGGGAAAATATCTGTCGGGCAAAGCTGGAGGTCCTGTGCGGACTGCGCACGGGCGGAACGCTTCTGCTCAACGGCGACGAGCCGCTTCTGCGCGGCATCGGCGGAACAGGGTACCGCACCGTTTATGTCTCTCTGGAAAACGCGAAAGCCGATTTCAGAGCGCGGAATATCCGCGTGGAGGAATCGCGCACGCTGTTCGACCTCTCGTGGGACGGCGGTGAGGAGCGCGATCTGTGCGTGAATGTCATGGGCAAGCACAATGTTTATGCGGCGCTTTTTGCCTTTGCAATCGGCATGATGAGCGGGATGAAACCGGATGAGATCCGCCGCGGGCTGGAGTGCTTCGTGCCCGAGGGTCTGCGGCAGAGAATGACCGATCTCGGAACGCTGACGCTGATTGAGGACTGCTACAACGCGTCTCCCGAATCCATGACCGCCTCGGTTGAGGTCCTGCAGGATTTCTGCCGGCAGACGGGCAGGAGAAGCGTGGCGGTGCTGGGAGATATGCTGGAGCTTGGCGGGCAAAGTCCCGCGCTTCATCGCAGGGTCGGCGCGCATCTTGCCTACCTCGGCGTGGAACAGCTCATTACCGTGGGACCCATGAGCCTGCAGATCGCGGCGGGAGCCCGCCAGATGGGACTGGACCCCGAGGCGATAAGCAACCGGAGTAAGACGAGACATGAAAGATTTCAGCATCACATTCGCAATCGGCGCGGCGGCGGTATTTGCCCTGACCGTGGCGGCGGAACGGATTCTCATTCCGATTCTGCGCAGCCACAAACTGGGGCAGAAGATCCTCGACATCGGACCCCGCTGGCATAAATCAAAAGAGGGGACTCCCATCATGGGCGGACTGGGCTTTATCCTTGCCGCTCTGGTCGTTATGGCAGTCTTTTTCGTCGTGCGCGGAGTACAGGGGCGCGGGGCGGAGTATATTCCGCTGGCGCTGACGCTGGGACTTGCGGTCGGAAACGGTGCCATCGGATTTGTTGACGATTACTGCAAGCTGGTCAAGAAGCAGAACGAGGGGCTGACATGGAAGCAGAAGCTCTTCCTTCAGCTTGCGCTTGCGACCGCGTATGTCGTGGTCATGTCCTATACCGGCAATCTTTCCACGGCGGTGAATCTGCCGTTTACCGACAACACGCTGGAACTCGGTTGGGGCTTCTATCCCATCGCGGTCATCATCCTTGCAGGCGTGACCAACGGCGGCAACATCACCGACGGTGTGGACGGTCTTGCCTCGGGTGTGACCTTCGTCATCGGCGCGTTTCTTGCCGTTTGCGCGTTCTCCATGCGGGACGAACAGCTCGGCGCGGTGTCGGCAATCCTTCTGGGCGCAACGCTCGGTTTTCTGGTTTACAACTTCCACCCCGCAAAGGTCTTTATGGGGGACACGGGATCGCTTTTCCTCGGGTCGCTTGTCATCGGCTGTGCCTTCATGATGCGCGAGCCGATTGTCGGACTGATCGTTGCGGCGGTGTATATTCTCGAAATGCTTTCCAGTCTGTTGCAGGTGGTCTATTTCCGCCTGACGCACGGCAAGCGGCTTTTCAGAATGGCTCCGATCCATCATCATTTCGAGCAGTGCGGCTGGAGCGAAAACCGCATTGTGCTGACCTTTTCGCTGGTTGAGGCTCTGTTCTGCGTGCTCGCTTGGTTTGCCCTGCACTGAACCTTGTGCGGGAGGGGGTATGCCGATTTATGAATGAAGAAAAACGGATGGCGGTCCGAACCTCTCTGCCCGTTGAAAGCGGCGGAGAGGAGGATGCGCCTCTCTCTGTAAAGGGAAGTCCCGACATCCCGATGCTGCTTCTGACCGTGATTCTGGTTCTGTTCGGATGCGTGATGGTTTACAGCGCGTCGGCGGTTTATGCGGAGCAGTACCATCATGACAGTACCTACTTCATCGTAAGACATCTTATTTTCGCGCTCATCGGCGCGGGCGCCATGTTCCTGATCATCCGCTTCTGCACGCCCGTGTTCTGGCAGGACTTTGCGGTGATTCTGTTTGCAATTTCGATTCTGCTGCTTCTGGCGGTGCTTGTGATCGGTGACGACCTCGGAAGCGGTGCCAAACGGTGGCTCAATTTCGGCTTCATCACGCTTCAGCCTTCCGAGATTGCCAAGCTGGCGTTGGTGATGATCCTTGCAAAATACATGACGGACCATCGCGACAGGGTACGCTCGGAATACCGCTTCGGCGGGAGTTTCCTCTACGGCGTGATGTATCCAGGTCTGATGATTGCCGTTGTTGCCGGACTGATTGCGCTGGAGCACCACATTTCCGGTCTGATGATTGTCGGAATGCTGGGCATTTCGGTCATGTTTCTCGGCGGAACAAAAGTGAAATGGATCGCAGCAATCGGCGGCGCGGTCATTGCGGCGGGCTGTGTGCTGGTTCTGGTTTCGTCCTATGCGCAGACGCGTGTGAACACATGGCTTCACATCGATCAGGCAGACCCGCTCGGCGCGGCGTGGCAGACGCTTCAGGGACTGATGGCAATCGGCTCGGGCGGACTGTTCGGAACGGGGCTCGGAAACAGCCAGCAGAAATTCGGTTATGTTTCTCAGCCGCAGAACGACTTTATTTTCACCATCGTCTGTGAAGAACTCGGCTTTTTCGGCGCGTTTTTTGTCATCGCGCTGTTCGTGATGTTCGTCTGGCGCGGCTTTTACATCGCAAGGCACACCACCGATGCCTTTTCCGCGCTTGTGGTTTACGGGCTGACCTTCAAGGTGGGCTTGCAGGTGGCGCTGAATATCGCGGTTGTGACCAATTCCATGCCGAACACGGGAATTTCTCTGCCGTTCTTCAGCTACGGCGGGACCTCGCTGGTCCTGCAAATGATCGAGGTCGCAATCATTCTGTCGATCTCGCGCTACGCAACGCATCGTAAGATCTGAGGAGGCGGCATATGAGAGTGTTACTGACCGGCGGCGGGACCGCGGGACACATCAATCCCGCGCTTGCCATCGCCGAGCTGATCCGTCGGAATTCTCCTGGGGCGGAGATCGCCTTCGTCGGAATTCACGGCGGCAAGGAGGACGATTTGGTCCCGCGTGAGGGCTACAGACTGTATTATGTGCGTTCCAAGGGGATCCGACGCTCAGTCAGTCCCTCGGCAATGCTTTCCAATGCGCAGGCGCTCTGGATTGCGGCGTGGTCGCCCTATGCCCGTCCAACCCTCGCGATCCTCGACGGATTCCGCCCCGACATCGTAATCGGAACGGGCGGTTATGCCTGCTGGCCCATTATGGCGGCGGCGGCGCGGCGGGGAATTCCGACCGCTCTGCACGAGTCCAACGCGCTCCCGGGGCTTGCGGTGCGGAAGCTGCAGAAAAGGGTGGACCGAATCTGGACGAACTTTGAAGGGACTGCGGGGCTTCTGGGATGCGGTGACCGTGTGAAACGCGTGGGAAATCCTCTGCGCGGCGGGTTCGGCACGATTCCGCGCGATGCGGCGAAGGAAAAACTCGGATTGGACTCATCTGAAAAACTGGTTCTCTGCTTTGGCGGCAGTCTCGGCGCGGAGCCGCTCAACCGTGCGGTCATCGAGGCGATGCGCGTGCTTGCACCGAAGCGGGGGAATGTCCGCTTCTGCCTTGCAAGCGGCAAGCGGGACTATGCGGCGCTTAGCGAGGTCTGGCGCGCGGCAGGGTTGGACGCGGTTTCCAACTGTACGCTGTTTGATTATATTTACGATATGCCGCTGTGGATGTCGGCGGCTGATGTGGCGGTAACGCGGGCGGGAGCAATGACGCTCTCGGAACTGGGGCGGATGTCCCTGCCGTCGGTTCTGATCCCGTCGCCTCATGTGGCGGACAATCACCAGTACCTCAACGCCAAGACCTTTGCGGATGCGGGTGCGGCGGTATTGGTTGAGGAAAAGGAATTGGAGAACGGTCGGCTGACTGCCGAACTGGAGGCGCTTCTCGGCGATGACGCGCGGCTTCTTGCGATGTCGCATGCGGCGGGGTCCTTTGCGGGGTCCGATGCGGGCAGGTGCATCTGGGAGGATATTCTGGAGCTGACCGAAAAAAGGGAAGCTGAAACCGAAGGAAAACGAAGAAGGGGATGAGGAAATGGAGCGGAGGGTTCCGATCTCTGCGGGACACGCGGAATGGATGAAAAAACAGCGCTTGCGGCTCGGACTGATACGGGCGGCAATTATTCTGCTTTGCGCGGCGGTCGCGCTGATCGGGCTGATGCTCCTGATCTTCCCGACCCTGCGGGTCAAAGAGATTGTGGTCAAGGGGAACAGCGTGACCTCAACGGCGGATATTCTTGCGGCGGCGGGGGTATCGGTCGGGGACGAGATCTTTGCGGTGAACCAGATGCGGATTGCCGACAGAATCGCGGAAAAATTCCCCACGATGCAGAAAATCCGCGTCACGCGCGGGCTGTCGAAGATCACAATCGAGGTTTCGGAGAAGGGCGTCGGATACATCGCCTATGCGGGCTATTGGTTCCTTTTGGATCGGGATCTGACGGTCCTCGGCATGAGCGCTTCGCAGGAGGATTATGCGGCTTATCCGCGCTTGGTTCTGCCAACGGTTGTGAAACTGTCGGTCGGCAGTCGGGTACAGCTTCGCGAGGATGATATCGGGCGCGACTATATCGAGGAGCTGTTTGACCTGCTTTCGCGCGAGGGGCTGATGTCCCATGTGACCTATATCGATGTGAGAGAGAAGTACCACATTTCCTACATTCTGGAGGATCGGATCCGGGTGGTTCTGGGGAAATTTTCGGATGTGGAACTGAAGCTGGAAATGACCGAGCAGATTCTCGGAGCACGGTTTGAAAACGATTCGCCTTACGCAATCGTGGATGTTTCCGATCTCAAAAAAACGACCTACCGCGGGATGCAATCCGCCGAGCTGTTGTTGAGTTATTGAGAGAGGGGAAAGACCTTGGGGAGGAAGAGAACCCCCCTTTCGGATGGGGTTCTCTTCCTCCCCAAACCCCTCCTGCTCTCCCCGAACTTCCCCACAGAATCCCGCCGTTTAGAAAGCGAAGATTTGTTTCGTTTTTTGCAATGGCGGGATTCTGTGGGGAAGCTTTTGTCAATCCGGAGCGGGGGCTTTGGCTCGGTTGCGGGCGCAGAAAAACAGGGGATGACTTTTGCCTTTTTTGCATGGCTTTTTTCGTGTTTTGACGGAAAACGATTCTGAATATCGGTGAATAACGAAGCACCGGGAAGAAAAACGAAAAAATAACGGGAATTTCAAAAAAAAAATTGAAAAAAGACTTGAAAAAATCGCAAAAAAATAGTAAGATATTATATGAGTAGAATAGCAACACCCTGCGTGATGCGAAAAAAGCCGAAAGACCTCCCCGTTCGGAGAGTGAGGGGAGAGAATAAGCAGAAGTCCGGGAGGAAAAAAACATGACCTTTGAACACGACGATAGTCTTGAGTGCGGTGTGAATATCAAGGTTATCGGTGTCGGCGGCGGCGGGAACAATGCCGTCAACCGCATGATCTCCGCAAACATCCAAGGTGTCAGCTTCATATCCGTGAATACTGACCGTCAGGCGCTCCGCAAATCGGAGGCGCCCTATCAGCTTGTGATCGGTGAGAAGATCACGAAGGGCTTCGGCGCGGGCGCAAACCCGACGATCGGCGCGCGCGCGGCGGAGGAGTCCATCGAGGAGATCCGTGCTCTGCTGGAGGGAACCGACATGGTTTTCATCACGGCGGGAATGGGCGGCGGAACCGGAACCGGCGCGGCTCCCGTGCTGGCGCGGGTGGCAAGGGAAATGGATATTCTGACCATCGGAATCGTGACCAAGCCGTTTGTTTTTGAGGGCAGCAAGCGGATGACGCAGGCGGAGGCGGGAATCGCCGAGCTGGCGCAGTTTGTCGATTCGCTTGTCGTGATTCCGAACGAGCGCCTGAAGCAGGTTTCCAACGCGAAGATTTCTCTCTCCAACGCGTTCGGAATCGCCGACGATGTTCTGCGCCACGGCGTGCAGAGCATTTCCGATCTGATCAATGTTCCGGGCTTTATCAACCTCGACTTTGCCGATGTGACCAGCGTCATGGCAAACGCGGGCTACGCACATATGGGCGTCGGCTCCGCAACGGGCAAGGACAAGGCAGAGCAGGCGGCAATGGAGGCAATCTCCAGCCCGCTGCTTGAAACCTCCATCAAGGGTGCAAAGGGCATTCTGATCAGTATGGCGGTTTCTCCCGATGTCGGCTTGGAGGATGTGGACTATGCCTCCACGCTGATTGCAAAGGAAGCGAACCCCGACGCGAACATCATCTGGGGCGTGTCCTTTGACCCCACGCTCGAGGATGAGATGCACATCACCATCATCGCAACGGGCTTTGCAAAGAAGGACGAGGACGCACAGAGAACGGTGAACAAGGTGAAGCCGAATCCCGAGTCTCCCTTCCGTTCGCAGGCGCCCACAGGGCAGAGACCCGCACAGGGGGCAAACGCGCAGAGACCCATGCAGGGTCAAAGACCGGCGGCACCCGCAGGACAGAGACCTGCCGCGCCGCAGCAGAGACCCGCGCCCGCTCAGGCACCCGCCCGTAAGCCCGCGCCCGCACAGAGTGCGGCGGTTGAGGATGACGAGTTTGATGACATCCTCACGATGATGAAAAACGCGAGAAATAACCGATAAGAAAAACAGAACTGCGGGCT
>CAKSUH010000021.1 GCA_934500855.1 uncultured Eubacteriales bacterium | reverse complement strand
GATGTAATCGGATCAGCCGACCATCTTATCCCAGTAGATCTCGGGGAAAACCTTGAAAATGGATTCGCCCTTTTCGTCTACATAAGCGTTTGCATTCTTCAGCTTGGCTTTCTGGAAGTCTGCCGTGCAGTAGTAGGTCGAGCGGACCTTGGAAAGCATCTTGCCGGTCAGGGTTGCCTTTTGGTTGAAAGCAATCGGGATGACGGGCATATCGTTCAGAAGCATTTCCTCTGCTCTGTGAAGCAGCTTGGCGCGCAACTTTTCCTGCTTGGAGATTTTCACGGTGAAGTCGATTTCATTCTCGGTATAAACCTTGGAAATCGCATCCTTCAGCGTAATCGGATCCGCGCTCTCCGCCACTGCCTTTGCGGCTTCTGCGGCGGCTTTTTCACTTGCGATTGCGGTTTTGTAAGCCGAAATTGCATCGGCGCAAGCCTGATAGAACTGTGTTCTGCTTGTTGCGTTTTCCTTGTCAACCTTTGTGTCGCTCGCGGCGGTTGCCAGCTTTGCTGCTGCGGAAACATCTTTCATCGCTTTCTGCAAAGCGGCTTTTGCCGCAGTTTCCGCTTCGTCCGATCCGTTTGCCGCGGTCAGATTCATGGAGAGCGGGAGCAACTCGGCGGATGCGCCGTTCAGCTGACTGTCGATTGCCGAAATGATTGCGGTATAGGTATCAATCATTGCCTGAATATCCTTGGTTTCATCCGGACTCAGGGTCTCCAGCTTTTTCAGGTTGTCACTGATTGCTTTCTCTGCCGATGCAGCCGCCGCGTTCAGTCTGTGCTCGGCGGTGCTTGCCATCGCAACATAGGGCTGTGTCTGCAGATGGGTGACCAGATAGGAATCTTTCTCACGGCTGTCGATCTTTGCAAAGTAGGGGAGATAGTAAATGGCTTCCATTAAAATATTATACGCAACGCTGTTATAACCCGTAACATGAGCTTCGTATTCGTACACATTGTTCGCGTTGTCGGCATAAATGGCGCCGGAAAATGCGTAAGCGTAGGTAGAGAGCATGGAGTAAGCGTCGGCGGTCATGGCACAGGCATCCAGCGCAATTACTTCATAGTTGCCTCTCCGGATGGCTTCCACCCAGATGTCATCACAGATATCCGAAGTCGGATTCTGCTCGTCCTCCTTGAGAAGGTCGTTGTTCTGAATGGGCTGAATTTTATCGACCGTAACCTTGAAGCCCAGTTCGTTCCACGCCTGGGCAATTGCTTCGACCATGGTGGTGTGAACCTTGCTGTAAGCCGCTACTTTGATCGAGAAGCTGTAATCCGAGGGGGTAATGCCCGCTTCGGAGAGAAGCTGTTTTGCTTCATCGAGCTGTGCCGTTGTGTTCAGCTTGACCTTGATTTCCTTGCTCTCACGGAACTCGCCGGAATTACCCTTTTCGAAGATTCCGTAGGGAAGCAGACCGTCTGCTGCTTTTGCGTACACAACCGTTTTTGCAATTGCCTCACGGTCCAACGCCAGTGAGAGCGCCCGACGAACTGCCGAATTTGCAAAGAGAAATTCGCCGCCGATGAGCGCATTCTCGTTCAGATAGCACACAAATGTAGAAAGCTGATCCGTGATTTCCGCGTCATCCTGAACGGTTTGGTTTTCGCTCAGCGAGAAGGGCAGATTGCCGACATAGAACAGGCGACCGTTTTCGTATTCGGTCATCAGCTCCTCGTCCGTCTTGGTGCAGTCGACAAGCAGGCGATAGGGGGTTACCGTTGCATTAACCTGATCTCTCTTGAGGTCGCGATCAAAATAGCTGTTTCTTTCCAATACAAAATACTGGAGCTTTTTGGTTGCCCATTTCTTATTGCTGTTGGTTTCCGAAACGGTACCGTCCTTGTTCAGCGCATAGTCATCGGTAACCTTGATCTCGTTGCCTTTTTCATCGGTTACACTCTGATAATTGATTTTGGAGAGTTTGAACGGTCCGCTGGTCGCGATAGAAGAAGGCTTTTTCGCCCAGTCATAGGGGTTTGCGGAAACATAGCGGTTCAGCAACGGTGCGGTTGCAACGCTGGTCAGATTCCGAATGAAACGATTATAATCGGTCGGACCCTCAAATGTGACCCGAACGACCGACTGCTCAACGGCTTCGACACCGAGGTTGTCGATGGAAGCGTCACCTTCCTTAACGGCGCGGGCATTTTTGATGTCGTAAAGAAGCGTTGCCGCCTCGTAATTGTTCTTGGAGTTGACCAGACGCTTCCATGCGAAAACAACATCCTCTGCGGTCAGCGCATCCTGAACGCTCCAGTAGGTTTCGCGAAGCTTCAGCTCCATGTAATATTCGTCGGCTTCCGCGTTTTCGAAAATTTTATAGCTTTGCACAAGGTAGTTCTCCACCTTGCCCGAATCGGTCAGACGGAAGAGCGTGGCATACATCAGGCTCAGCACATCGGAAAGATTGCTGTTGTAGTATGCGTTTGCGGGGTCAAAATCATAGATTTCGTCGGTCAGGTACATTGTGATGTAGCCGCCTGTATCCTTTGCAACCGTTTTGCTCTTACAACCCGCAAGGGATCCGGCAAGCAGAACGACGCAAAGCACGATAGATAAAATCCGTTTTGCCATAGTGTGGAAAAAACCTCCTCAAATAAAGAAAATCCTCCGCGACGCAACGGGGCGTCGGAATGCTTCTATTATTATACCGCATTTTCTACCAATTTTCAATAGGTTCGCGAATTTTTTAATGTATATTTTGTTAATTCTCTTGGCAGATTAAAAAAGCGGGAAGCAAAACAGAGTGTCAAAAGGGAGGATTGCGGAATGACGGAAGCATATGCCAGAACGGATCTCGCAACGGAAAGCTGCTCGGCGGCGGGAGAGGGTCTGCGTGGCGTGGAGCAGGCAACGCGGCGCTGTGCCGGATGTACCATACAACGCGTGCGGGTCATATCTTCGGAAGCGGCGGTCGTGCTCGGAAAACCGATCGGGACTTATGTAACGGTGGACTGCGGTCAGATTCACCGATTCGATCGCGAGCGGTCGCGGGAAGTATCCGGAGTGCTTGCGGGAGAATTGCGGCGCATGACGGGACTGCTGACTGGACGGTTGCCCGGCACCGGGCTGAGCGTGTTTGTCGCGGGATTGGGAAACGCCGGGCTGACCGCCGATTCGGTTGGACCGGGGACTGTTGATCGGCTGACGGCAACGCGGCATCTGAAGGAACACGAATCGGAGCTGTTCAGCGCGCTCGGTTGTTCGGAACTGTCCGCTTTTTCTCCCGGTGTTCTCGGGCAGACGGGGATCGAAACGCTGGAACTGCTTCGCGGCGCAGTCGGCTCGGTCCGCCCGAATCTTGCGGTTGTGGTGGACGCGCTTGCGGCGAGAAGCTGTTCAAGGCTTGCCTCCACGGTACAGATCTCCGACAGCGGAATCGTTCCCGGCTCGGGGGTCGGTAACCATCGAACCGCCATCACATCGGAAACGCTCGGCGTTCCGGTTATCGCGCTTGGCGTACCGACTGTTGTGAATTCTGCAACGCTTGTCTGGGATGTACTGAAGGAGGCGCACATCGGGGAGGTCAGCGACGAACTGCGGGCGGTTTTGGAAAACGGGAAGTCGTTTTTTGTCTCTCCGAAGGAGAGCGATCTGATTTCCGACGCGGTCGCACGGCTTCTTGCCGACGCAATCTCGGAGGCTTTTATCGGCGAAATGCCGTTCTGACGGTTCTGTTTTCCAATGCTTTCGCATAGGCTGTTGTGAAAAGCTCGGAAGGGGGAACAGAAAAAATGAAAGAAAAATATGCCCGAATATCCGCTCCGCCGCAGAACGAAGTCAGACTGGAGCCGCCGATCGGGAGAGGAACGCGTGCGTTTCTGATTTTTTTGGTATGCAGCGCGGTTTTAATCGCGGGGTTTGCCGTCAGTCGGATTCCGTTTCCCCGCCGCAACGCCAAGGAGATTCCTCCGTCTGGAACAACGGACGAAGGGAAGGCTTCGGAGAGCGGCGCGCCCGTTTCGGCGGACACTGCGCCCGAAGCGGAATCACTTCCCGAAGGGGCAACCGTCATCCGCACGGCGGATCTGTCGGGCGGTAAAATACGAAACGAAACGCCTTATTCGATAAACCTCTCGTCTTTGCCATTGTCCGGGGCGATTAAAACACGCGAATTCCGTGCCGACCTTCCCGTGGTCCTTATCCTGCATACACACGCACAGGAAAGTTATCGCGCCGATGACGCGCCGCCTTATTTTGAGGGAACGGTCGGGGACGCAGTGTACTCCGAGGACCCCTCAAAAAATGTGGTTGCCGCCGGGGCTGCGCTCAGCAGAGAACTGAACCGAAACGGAATCCCGACGGTTCACTGTACGGCGCTCCACGGCGAAGGAGGATCTTTACGCGGCGCATACCGTTCGGCTTCGGAGTGCATCCGTGCCTATCTTGAACGGTATCCTTCCATTGAATATGTAATCGATCTGCATCGGGACGGCATTTCGGATGCCGACGGTGCCTGCCTGCGGACCGCAACGCCGGATGGACGCGCACAGATTATGGCTGTGGTCGGGACCGACGGGAACGGAACCGACTGCCCTGCGTGGCAAGCCAATCTCGGGCTGGCTCTGCTGCTTTCCGACCGTCTGAACGGGGAAGTTCCCGGAAGTTGCCGTGCCGTGTCACTGCGCAATGCCTCCTATAATCAGGAGTTTGCCCGACATTCGTTGCTGCTTGAAATCGGATCGTCCGGAAATACCGTTTCAGAGGCGATCGAGGCGGCAGGAAGAGTCGGCAAAGCGCTTGCGGAACTCATCGGAGGTCGCGCCGAGGATTGATTCCGTATCCTTCGATTCTTTTTCTTTCGACGCGCGCAGGGTTCGGCTTGAGGGTTTCAGCGTGAAATATGCAACCGACAGAAAGCCTGCGGCAAGAAGCAAACAGGCGATGGGGGATAGTTTCCCTGTTTCCAACGCACCTGCGGTCCCGATCGTTCCGATCAAGGCAACCGTTGTGCAACCGACCCGCGCAATGCGGCGAACACGCACGGTACAGAGGAAGGCAACCACCGCACGAAACAGTTCGACCAACCGCGCACGAAGTCCCGAAAGGCGACTTTTGCGCGGCTTTTTGAGTTCTGTGTAAAACGCTTCATATATTCCGTTATTGGAATAGAATTCGGTGAAATCGGCACAATCTCTGTTCATGAATCGGTCCTCCTGAATCCATTTATGGAATTCTGTGATGCTATTATAACACATTGATCTGCGGTTGTCAAGAGGTTTTTTCCAAAAAAAGAAAATATTTTCCGAAAACCCCTTTACAAACCGGATCCGATGTGGTATAATGATATCGAAAACGGAATACGGAGGTGGATAATGGAAACTTATATCGACCGGATCAAGCTGATGAAGAGTCGGAAAAAGCTGACCAACGAACGCCTGTCCGAGTTGTCCGGCGTTCCGCTCGGCACACTCAGTAAGCTGTTGGCGGGGATGAACGAATCTCCGAAGCTATCCAATATTATCGCGATCTGCTCGGCGCTGGACTGCTCGGTGGAATACATCGTAACGGGCGCGCCCGACAATACCAATAATTACACATTGGATCCGGAGGAGATTTCTCTGGTGGAAATGTATCGACAGCTGGACAGTTGGGGAAAATCAGTTGCGGGAGTGGTTATCGCCAAGGAACGGGAACGCGTCCTCGGAACGGAAGCGCCGACCGTCTCCGTGCCTGCGCCCGCCGCGATTCTGCGATCGCAGGCTGCGCAGATTCCGCAACGGTCTGCGGGACGGTTTGCGGGCGAGCGGTTGGTCAGAGGCAAGCGTTCCATCAGGCTGTATGAATTGCCCGTTTCCGCCGGAATCGGTGTTTATCTGGATGACGCGAGAAGCGAGAAGATCAGCATCCCCGGAAACGAAAAGACTGCGGATGCGGATTACGCGCTTCGAATCAGCGGGAACAGTATGGAGCCGAAATATCATGACGGCGACATCCTGCTGGTACAGAATGCCGACGGCGTGGAGATCGGAGAATTGGGTATTTTCCTGCTCGACGGTTCCGGTTTTTTCAAGGTATTCGGAGGAGACAGACTTCTTTCGCTCAATCCGGAATACGGACCGATTCTGCTCAAAGATTTCTCAGAAGTGCAGTGCCGCGGACGCGTAATCGGAAAGCTGAGGCGGAAACCTGCCGCACAGGCGGATCCCGACGAGACTTCGGATGTCTGATCGCTGATCCTGTTTCTGCAAAAAAGGCGCCGAAGCGCCTTTTTTGACTTAAGGCATCACCGCGCAATTCGCACCATCGGAATTGCGCGGTGATGCCTTAAAATGCAGGAGAATGTGTCTTTTTGCACGCAAGTCTTGACAGCGACCTTAATTTATGGTATACTATTATGTCAACAGCTTTGTTCTTGTTGCTTTCGGACGACAGGGTCTGCGCAGCGACAGGGGATCCGATCAGGAAATGAGGAGGAAGATATGCTTGTCTATATCGTTTTCTATTGCTTAATCGCCCTGTTTGGTGTGTATACCTTCCGAAACAGGAACCGAGACGGAAAACGCCCCGTATGGGGAATCGTTCTGATGATCCTTCTGTATACGGCGCTTGTTGCGCTCCGTCATCCGAGTATGGGAATCGACCTGCATTACGGGGAATCCACCGGGTATCTGGCATCCTTTCATCAGATTGCGCAGTTTTCCTTTCGGGAGTTGATTTCCAGAGACGGCTGGCAGAATTTTGAATGGGGATATATTATTCTCAACAAACTGCTTTCCTATATTACAACCAATGATCAGATTCTGCTGATGGTCTGTGCGGTTCTGTCGATTATCCCGATCGGAATTCTTATTGGGCTTTACAGCATGGATTATGATTTTTCAATGGTGGTCTACCTCGGGCTGTCATTGGGACTGATTGTTTTTTCGGCGTTGCGACAGGCGATTGCGGTCGGGATCTGCTGCTTGGCTTTCCCGTTCATCAAACGCAAAAAAATCGGTGTGTTTTTGCCTCTGGTCTTTCTGGCATGGCTGTTCCACAGTTCTGCGATTGTGTTTTTGGTCGCCTATCCCGCGTATCACCTGAAACTGAAAAAGTGGCAACGGTTGCTTGGGGTTCCCGTTCTCGGGCTGATCTTTTACGGCAGATATCAACTGTTTGATTTCGCAATGTGGCTGTTGGACAAGGAGAAGCTTCCGGAAGAAACGGGAGCTTACCGACTGATGCTGGTCTTTTGGCTGATCTATCTGTTCTGCGTGGTATTCTGGGATAAAGAGGATGATGTCAGCGGCGGTTTTCTCAATGTGTTTTACTTTGCCTGCATATGTCAGAGCTTCAGCAGTATCAATTCAATCGCCGAGCGGCTCGGTTACTATTTCATGGTTGCGCTCGTAATTGCGCTTCCGAACATCGTCATGCGTATAAAGCGTATGGAAATCCGAATGCTTTTCAAATATGCCATCTGCGGTGCATTTGTGGCGTTCGGGCTGTACTCTTATTATACCTGCTACTGGTCGCAGACCTATCCGTACCATTTCTTCTGGGAGAATGTTCCCGCGTAAGGTTGCGGGTGTATGACTGCGGTGTTTCCCTATACCGTAAAAGATCCCTCCGCGAGCAATTGCTCTGCGGGGGGATTCTGTCTGTTATTTCTTGTTGACGATGGTCACGCCGGTCGGGGCGATGCCGGTTTGGGCGTAGACGATCTCGTTGATCTGCGCGATTTGGGCGGGCTGTAATTCCTCTGCTTTGACCACGATCTGGACCTTTTCGCCCGAGAGGACTGCCACACACTGCTCAAAGCCTTTTGCCGTAATCAGAGATTCGATGTTTGCTTCCTTCTGAATTTCATTCGCAATTGCGGCGATTCCGGCAAGGGCTTCCGCTTTTACGGTTTCGCTCGACTCCTTGTTGTCAACCACCGATTGCAGCACCTCCAGCGCCTCGTCTCTGGCTCTCTGGCGGCTGACCTGCGTTGCCGAGAAGTAGGTTCCGCTCTGATCGGTCGGAGCATCGTTGTCCTTCTGCTCTTCCTGACTGCCGTTCGGCTTGTCGTAGTTCTTATAGCCGTCCTTTCCCGTCTTGGCACCCGAGAAGAGGACCCAGTTCAGAAGGACTGCAACTCCGATGAGCAGGACTGATGCGGTGATGACGATGTTCCGTTTACCGACCTTCATGATGAACAGGCGGAATTTTCCGTCTTTTTTGCGCGGTGAAACGGGGGCATCTTCGGTTTGGCTGAGCGCGTAATTCTTGTTTTTCATTTCGATTTCCTCCTCGAAAATGGTTTTCAATTCATTCTATGCGACGAAAATGTATTCTATGCGGCAGGCGGGCAAGATGTGCCTGCTTTTTTTGCTTCCGTTATATAAATACGGTTGGTCGGCACATGATAAGCCGCGGAAAGAAGCTCGGTCAGTTCCCGTCGGACCTCGGAATTCATGCCGCCGCGGCAAACAATCCCGATTCCGACGATTTCGGGCGCGTTTCTGGAGAGCCTCAGCGCCGAGGCGTTTGAGCCGCTTCCGACGATCACATACTGCTCGCCGCCGTCCCGTCCCGCTTCGGTTGCGTAAACATCGGAGAACCCGCCCGAGAGCGTCAGCGCGACCGTGACATTACCGACGCCTTCCACCGACTCGCAAAGCGCTCGGATATCCCGCTCCAATGCCTGTCGGTAATCGGCAAGGACCTGTTCCGAACTGTCCGTTTCGCGGGGAGCATCTTTTTCCTGTTTTTGGTTTCCGAATCCGCTTCCGAAAACCAGAAGAAGGATTCCGCACAGCGCGCCGAGCGGAATCAGCAGGACCCGCCATCCGGTGCTCTTTCCGTCCGCTCCGTTTTCTCCGCTTTTTTTGAAACCGAACATAGTATCCTCCTGTTTAACCGTCGGAATTGCGCTGTGGAGCCTCAATCGCCGTGACGCATTCACAGCCGATCAGATCTTCGACAAAGGACTCGATTTTTTCCGGGTTGCGCCAGATTGCGGAGCCGGACAGAATAACCGTAATCCGCTTCGGGACCGTTCCGTTGTCCTCCCGCCATTCCGCAACACACCGCACCGAGCCCTCCGCAAGCGCAAACCGTTCTTCAATCAGTTCGGTCAGGGTCCGCACGAAGTAAGCGCGGGAGGCGGATTCGGTTGCCTCCTTCATTTTCCGCTCGTATTCCTCGCGCGTATCCCGTACCGCGTCGGGAAGTGTATAATCCCGGACCGCGCGGAAGGCACGCGGGAGCGGCGCGGAGAGTACGCAAAGCAGGAACAGCGACGAAACCAGCCGCACGGTGCGTCTGCCGCGCTCGGGGACCAGCAGATCGACCAGAGCCACGGCAAGTGCGGAACCGAACAGCGTCAGCAGATAAGCCGTCATGTTGTTTTTGCACCTCCTATCCGATTGCCGAGGCGCAGTGAGCCAGCAGAGTCAGCGCAAGCAGAAAGACCGATGAGCAGATGCTTACCGCCGCCGCAAGGTAGCCGCAAAGCGAGGCGATTTCATCCAACAGTTTTTTCTCGGGCGCGCATCCGACAAGGTCGGCTATCGACGCGCCGATCTGCCAGACCAGACGGTAGAGCAGCAGTTCCGCAAGCACGGGCAAAAGCGTCAGAAGCAGAAGAAGCACACCGGAAATGCCGATTGTTCCGCGCAGGTATCCGACGCCCGCGCTGACCGTCCGAAGCAGTTCCGAGACCGAACCGCCCACAACGGGGATGAGATTTCCCGCCGCGAATTTCGCGCCCCGCATGGCAAGCGTGTCGGCACGCGCTCCGAGCGTGGTCTGCGCTCCGAGCATGGCAAGCAGAAGCGTCATGAGAAAGGCAAGCCCGGTGGTGTATTGCTTTTTGACGGTTGCCGCAAGCGTTCTGAGCCGCATATTGGGGTCTGCCGCTTCCATGGCGGCAAACGCCAGACAGATGCCCGCAAACGGCACAATGGTCTTTCCGACCAATTCCTCGGTCAGCGTCATGTAGACCGTCAGCCCCGCCGCGCCCGATGCGGCGGCTGTAACATTTCCGCCCATTGCGTAGAGCGTACCGAGCAGGGGAATTGCGGCAGCGGTCATTTTTCCGAGCACGGAAAAGTAATCCGCCGCCACCCGCACAGTCGTATAGCCGCCCGAGAGAAGCGCCGTGAGAATCGCGAGCGTGGAGCAAAAAGAGAATGCACGCCCAACCGCTTCGCTCCGCACGGAGTCCCGCAAGGCAGCGGCGACCGCCGAGAGAAGGAGAAGCCCCGTAATCTGCGCGAGCAGACGCAGGCAGTCTCCGAGCCGAAGCCCGATTGCCCGTAAAAGCGTGTCGAGCAGATAGGAAAAATCGCTCAGTTTGCCCGCGCCGTCGGCAAGCGTTCCGCTGTCCGCAGAAAACAGTTCCTCGGGGAGGTATTCGCGGATATCCTCGGGAATCGCCGCCAAAAAATCCTCATATTCGGGCGGAACACTTTCCCCGATGCCGTCGGTCGCGTTCTCCTCGGCGGAGACGGGAAGCAGGAAAAGGAGAGACAGCATTATGATGCAAGCGAGAGCAATTCGCGCGCGGTGGAAAGGATTTCGGCGATCAGCGGGAGCGCCAGAAGCAGAATTTCGACCTTTCCCGCAAGTTCCACGCCGTTTGCAACCCCGCTCTCGCCGCTTTCGCGGCAAAGTTCCGCACAGCACTGGGTCAGAACCGTGATACCGAGTGCTTTGAAGAGAAATTCCGCATAACCGGGGACTCCGGCTTCTTCGGTCAGCGTTTTGATGTATGCGACAAGCGGAGCGGACATGGCAATGACCGTTGACGCCAGCACCGTTGCCAGCGCCAGCCGCAGGAGCGGAACGAATTCGCCGCGCCACTGTCGCAGCAGGATCGCCAGCGTTACCCCTGCCACGGCAAAGAGACAGATCCGGAGCGTATCCATGCGCCGTCATACCCCGAATACCGAGCGAACCAGATCGAACAGCTCGCGGATCTGCCCGATCAGGAGCATCAGAACCACGATCATTCCCGCGATGGTAACGAACATCGCCTGTTCGTCGCGCCCCGTTTTGCTCAGGATCTGGGAGGCGACCGCCGCAAGAATTCCAACGCCCGCAACCTTGATAATGAGAGAGATATCCATGCTTTTTGCATTCCTTTCTACCACAACAGAATCGCCGCCCCGAGCGCCGCCGTCAGGCAAAGCGCAACCCGCACCCGAATCCGCGCGTGAAGCGTTTCCGCCTGCTTTTTGCGAAGTTCGCGCAGCGCGTCGATGTAATAATCGCAGGCGCGTACCTGTTCTTCACGGTATCCGCTTCCGATTCCGTCGGCAAAGGCGCCGACAATACGGAAGCCGTCCGCGGAGAGGTGCTTTTTTGCCGCGCGGGCAAGGGATGCGAAATCGGTGCAGGGGAAGGTGCCTCCGCAACGCAGAATCGGATCGCGACCGCAGGAAGCGAGAATGTCGCTCTGCGGCATCAGGAAGCAGTCGATACGCGAGCGGACATAGGTAATCAGGCCGATCCAGCCGTCCAGCACCTCCAGCCGTCGCATCTCGGTCTTGGCGGCAAGTACCGCCGCGCCGCCGCCTGCCGCAAGGATCAGCAGACTCCCGATGAGCTTAAGCGTTGTCAAGCCGGACCTCCTCCCGTTTCGTAATCCGATAGGAGAACCCCGTGTCCCTCGCGCGCCCGATGCCGACATATGCGCCGAACACGCCCGCACGGTGAAGCGTGCGGATGTCCGCACGGCGTAAAAGACCCGCAACCGTATCTGCGTGCGCAGTGGCGATCAGCGGAACGCCGTGATTGGCGGCGGACAGAATCGCGCGGGCATCTTTCGCACCGCCGATCTCATCGCAGACCGCAACCTGCGCCGCCATACAGCGAACCGCAATTTCAAGTCCCACATCGCGAGGATAACCGGACAGGATATCCAGCAGCAGATCGGTTCCGTCCAGTCCCGATGCCAACTCTCCGCGGGTGTCAACCGCAACCGTCCGCCATTCCCGTGCCGCTTCGCGTGTTACCTCGCGCAAAAGGGTGGTTTTTCCGACTCCGGGCGGGGCATAGATGAGAATGCCGTCAAGAAACCGATTCTGCCGCAACAACTCGATCACGGGAGCGGCATTGACGCGTACCGCGTGCGGCAGGCGGAACATCAGTCCCGTGACTTCGGACACGCCGATGACCTGTCCGTTCTCAACCGCCGCGCTTCCGACCACGCCGACCCGCACGCCGTCCCGCATGGCGATATACCCTTGGCTGATGGTATCGCGGTAAGCGTAAAGCGAGCCTCCGCAGACCCGCAGAAGCAGGTCGCGCAGGTCTTCGCGGTTCAGGGTTACGC
>CAKSUH010000020.1 GCA_934500855.1 uncultured Eubacteriales bacterium | reverse complement strand
GCGGCAACCGCCGCCCGAAAAGCGAAAAAAGTTTTTGCCCTCTCTGCGGCGGTTGCCGTGCAGGGAAGTTCGGGGAGGGTCAGGGAGGTTTGGAGGGTAGGGAGACCCTTTCAAGGGGACTCCCTGCGCCTCCAAGGTCTTCCCCTGCGCCTCCAAGGTCTTTCTAATCCGCCGCCGAAGCGTTCAGCGTGATGTCCGCGAGATGGTTGGCGAGGTAATCGTAGTAGCCCGCCGCCGCAACCATCGCGCCGTTGTCGCCGCAAAGGGAACGGGCGGGCATCGCCAAGCGGATGTGCTTTTTTGCGCAAAGCGTTTCAAGTGCAGAGCGCAGATGCGTGTTTGCCGCAACACCGCCCGCAATCACCAGCGTTCCGAAGCCCGTATCGCGCAAGGCAAGGTCGGTCTTTTTCACAAGCGCGTCCACGATTTTTGCCGTATAGGACGCCGCAACATCCGCGCGGTTGATCGCTTCGTGCCGCTGTTCCATCCCGTTGAGATAGTTCAGGGTCGCGGTCTTGATGCCGCTGAACGAGAAGTCCAAGCCGTCCGCCAGAGCGGGGGAGGGCAGCTTCAAAGCGGCGGGATTCCCCTCGTATGCCAATTGATCCAGCGCCGCACCGCCCGGGTAGGGCATTCCGATGACCCGCCCGATCTTGTCAAATGCCTCGCCCGCCGCGTCGTCGCGCGTGCCGCCGATGAGACGAATGTCGGTGTAGTCCCGCACCGCATAGAAGCAGGTGTGCCCGCCCGACACAACCAGAGCGAGAAACGGCGGGGTCAGGTCGGGGTTGGAGAGATACGCCGCCGCGATGTGCGCGTGAATGTGGTTGACCGCAACAAGCGGGAGGTTGTTTGCATAGGCGAGCGATTTTGCAAAGTTGACCCCGACCAACAGCGCGCCGATCAGCCCCGGGTGAGAGGTCACCGCAACCGCGCCGATGTCCGCGAGCGTGACACCCGCTGTGTCAAGCGCTTCGTGGGTGATACCCGTGACCGCCTCAATGTGCGCACGGCTTGCAATCTCGGGAACAACCCCGCCGTAGAGCCTGTGAACCTCAATCTGGGACGCAACGATGTTGGAGCAGATTCTGCGAACTCCGTCGCGCATTTCCACCACTGCGGCGGAGGTCTCGTCGCAGGAGCTTTCCATTCCTAAAATGTACATGATGTTCTCTTTCTTAAAGGAATTTCTTCCAACCGTTGATAAAGCAATCAACTTAAGGCGAAATTTGGGTAAAAGTTTTCGCCCGCCTTTTTGGGGGAGGCGAAATCTCCCATACGGCGCTTTCTTTTTGCAGCTTTGCGAAGCAAAGTGCAGGCTGTTGACAAAAGGCGTTAGCCACAAAAAAGAGCGAATTTGAACGACGCTTTTTCTTTGACCATGCAGGCGCAAAGAAAAAGCTTTGCAAAAAGAAAGCGCCGATAAGAGGGTTCCGCCGTCTGCGGACGGCGACGATGGCTCCGCGCCCTCGACTGCGCCGCCTTTTGAAAAAGGCGGGCGAAAACTTTTACTACTTTGTCTACAGTCTGAACTTTGCAAAGCAAAGTGTGCTTTTCTCTTTGCGCCTACATGGTCAAAGAAAAAGCGTGAAAGGAGTTTGTGCTTTCTTAGTTTGTGCGCCCTCCGTCCGCTTCCCATACCATGGTGTAAGCGTCCTCAACGGGTGCAGAGTAAAAGCGCCTGCGAACCCCCGCAACCGCGAACCCGCGCGAGCGGTAGAGCGCAATCGCACCGAGATTGGAAACCCGTACTTCCAACGCAACCAACGATAACCCACGCCGCTTTGCTTCGGCAAGAAGCGCGTCCAGAAGCGCCCCGCCAAGCCCCTGCCGCCGCGCATCGGGGTGTACGGCAAGGTTGAGAAGCTCGCCCTCGTCCCCCGAGGGGAGCATCCCGCCGTAGCCGAGCACCTGTCCGCTTGCATCGACCGCAACAAACGCAACGCCGTCGGTCAGATACAATTCCAGCGCCTGTTCGCTCCACGGGGAGGAAAAACAGAGCCGCTCCAACTCCGCCACACCCGCAAGATGCGGGCGGGAGAGCGGGACAATCCGTGCCGCCTGTAAACCGTCAGTCATGCTTCGGCTCGCTTTCGGTCGTGGATGCGCCGAATAACAGTTCCTTTACGCCTGCCGTAATCGCCGCAAGGCTTGCGCGGTAGACCTCCAAGTCCCCGCCGAACGGGTCGGGGATCGCCTGCGGCATGGTCCGCACGCGGCTTGCGATTGCGGGGAACTGCATCATCAGCCCCAGCGCGTGTTCGGGGGTCATACCGACCAGAATGTCACAGCATTCCGCGTCGGCGGCGGTCAGACGGTGCGCGCGGTGCGCGTGGTAATCGCGCGGCGGGAGCGGTTCGATGCCCGCTTCCTCCAAAGCCCGCACTGCGTTTTCGGTGATCGGGTCCCCTTCGGCGGCGTAAAGTCCCGCCGAGGAAACCTCGAATTCGGGGACCGTCAGCGCGCGGATGGTCTCGGGCAGAGCAAGGCGGCGTTCCTCCAACAGGTGCCGCGCCACCGCCTCCGCCATCGGGGAGCGGCAGGTGTTTCCCGTGCAGACGAACAGCACCCGCGTGGGGCGGTTTTCCTCTTGCGTGTGCTCCGCCGCAGGGGCGGGGCGTTCGGTCAAAAGCGTTTCGTTCATGGTGGTTCTCCTTTCGGGAAAGGATCAGTCGGCGGAGGTTCCCGTTTCGGGTGTTTCCTCGCCGATGAAGTACCGCTCCAGCGTATCCCCGATGGGGGTGTAGCGTTTTGTGTCGCGGTCATAGATGAAGTTGGTCCCGTATCCGTTTACATCGGACGGGAACTTGCGGTATTCCAGCATGATTCCGAAGCCCGCTTCGGAATCGGAGAGAAAGAGCAGCTCCCGACGGACATTGTAATCCGCCGCTACCGCGTCGGCGGAAATCTTTTCGCCCTCGGTTGCAATCCGCACGAGATCGGCAACCTTTGCCGTGTCGGTCAGGGTTGCCATCGGGCTGTGCTGAATGCGGTTTTCGGTGTAATCGTAAAGCGTGATCTGCACCGCGCCGAGCCGATCGAGCGTGGGGAGCGTGACCCCCTCTGCGGCATAAAGTTTCAGGTCCTGATCGGCAAGATAATCATTGCCGTAACCGACCACGGTGTAAAGCGGAATGTCGCCCAACTCCCCGCGCGTGATGACCGCCTGCACATCGCCGAGGCGGATGGCATAATAGGTGGCGGGCGCTTCCACATAGGCAAGCTTGCCGTCACGGCTTCGGAACGCGCCGCCCGAGAAGGTCAGCGCGGGCGGATTTTTCGAGCAGGCAATCAGCAGACAGGGGAGCAGGAGTGCGACCGCCGCAAACACGGCAAGCCGTCGGATAAAGCCTTTCATGCGCCCTCCTCAATAGCCGAACACGCCGCTGAGCGAGTCGTCGTTGTCAATCCAGTCCTGCACGCGGATTTCGCGGTAGGTTTCGGCGGTATCGCGGACGATGACCGTTTCGATTCCCGCGTTGATAATCTGCCGCTTGCACATCATGCAGGAGTTCGTGCCCGCCTCCAGATTGCCGCTCACGGCGTCGATGCAGACGAGGTAGACGGTTGCGCCAAGCATCTGATCGCGCGGCGCGGCGATGATGGCGTTTGCCTCCGCATGGACCGAGCGGCAGAGTTCGTAGCGCTCCCCGCGCGGAATCTGCAGTTTGTTGCGCATACAGTAGCCGAGTTCACAGCAGTTTTTTCTGCCGCGCGGCGCGCCGTTATAGCCTGTTGAAATGATAACATCGTTCTTGACGATGATCGCGCCGTAGCGCTTGCGCAGGCAGGTGGACCGTTCTGCAACCGTTTGCGCAATATCCAGATAGTAGTTTGTTTTGGAAACCCGTTCCATGGTTTTTCCTCCGTTCGGGTATAATACGGCATTCTACTTATTATTATATAACAAAATGCGCGTGATTTCAAGGACTTGCGCGCACTTTTTACAATTTCTCAAACAAAAAAAGAAACGCCCCGCACATTGTGCGGGGCGTTTCGGACGCAATTCCTGTCAGTGATTACTGAGGAATGACATTGACCGCTCTCAGCTTTGCGCTGTTCTTGGGATCCTGCTCGGTCTCGAATGTGACCTTCTGACCCTCGTTCAGCGTCTTGAAGCCCTCGGTCTGGATTGCGGAAAAGTGAACGAACACATCATCTCCGCCGTTGTCGTTGGAAATGAAGCCGTATCCCTTTTCAGCATTGAACCACTTCACTGTTCCGGTGTTCATCTGGGTAACCTCCATCTTAAAATTCTGTACCCGAAGATTAACACGAACTGTGGGACGGGCATAAAGCACGGTTACCGCAAGGTCTGACGATCTCGAATACGCTAACAGTATAGCACATTTTGCCCTGCAAGTCAATAGTTTTTCAAATTTTTTTTACATTTTTTCTTTCCCGTGACAATTACCAGAAATTGTGGGTTGAATCGCCTGTCCGCATCCTGTATAATGGTATTGACCCGGGTAGGCGGGGGAGAGGTCCCCCGAGAAAGGAGTTTGTTTTATGCGTTCTTTTTTGATTCGACGACGCGTTTTTTCATTCGTTCTGACGCTCTGTCTGCTGTTGCCCGCAGCGGCGCTGTCGGCATCCGCCGCAACCGTATCCGACGGGAGGGAGCCGGACGACCGTTCGGTCGGAGCCGCGCTTACGGCGGCGGATTTTCCGCGCGGCGCGGTTGCAACGCCGGTCTTTCTGAACGGGCGGGAGGTGCTGACGGGAGAAACCTATCGGCTTGACGGCGTGACCTATGTTCCGCTTCGCCGCTTCTGCGCGCTTTTTGCGCCGAACGGTACGATGACATGGAACGGTTCGACCTCCACGGCGCGCTTCCGCACGGACAGTCTGGATCTTACGGTGCGGACAGGCAGACTTTACATCACGGCAAACGGACACGAGCTTTACACGGTCGGTGCGGTCCGCAATCTTGCGGGGCATCTGTATGTGCCGATCCGTCCGCTGGCGCGCGCGTTCGCGGCGGCGCTGAAGTGGGATGCGGCGGCGGGAGCGGTCGGATTGACCCGTTCGTCGGGGTCTTCGGCGATTGCCCGCGCTTCCTACGATGCGGACGAGGTGTACTGGCTCTCCCGCATCATTTCGGCGGAAGCGTCGGTAGAGCCGTTTGCGGGGCAGATTGCGGTCGGGAATGTGGTTCTGAACCGCGTTCGGAGCCGCGAATTTCCCAATACGATTTACGGGGTTATCTTTGACCGCAAGCACGGAACGCAGTTCTCTCCCGTGGCGTTCGGGACAATCTACGAGAAGCCCGAGCCGAGCTGCGTGATTGCGGCAAAAATCTGCCTGGAGGGATATTCGGTGACCGACACGGCGCTTTACTTTTTTGACCCCGATCTCTCGACCACCGACTGGATCAGCCGCAACTGCATCTTTGAATTCCGCATCGGTTCCCACGAGTTTTATCACTGAGGAGGGAGCCTCGGAGGGGGGATTCCTTCCCTCCGAACCTTCCGTTTTCTTCGGGAACAACCCTGCGGGACGCCGATATTGCGCGGCGCCCTGCGGGGTCCTTTTCACATTTTCATACAAAAAACGGGATGCTTCCGAGCGGGCGGTTGCCTCCCGTTTGAGGTCCGGGAATGCGGAGGTTACAGCACCTTGCTGAGGAATTCCTGCGTGCGGAGGCACTTCGGGTGATCGAAAACCTCTGCGGGGGAGCCGCTTTCGGCGATTGTTCCGCCGTCCATAAAGAGCACGCGATCCGCAACCTCGCGGGCGAAGCCCATCTCGTGGGTTACGATGACCATGGTCATGCCGTCCTGCGCAAGTTTTTTGATGAGGTCCAGCACTTCGCCCACCATTTCGGGGTCGAGCGCCGAGGTCGGCTCGTCGAAAAGCATGACCTCAGGCTCCATGGCAAGCGCGCGGATGATGGCAATCCGTTGCTTCTGCCCGCCCGAGAGCGTTGCGGGGTAGACATCGGCTTTGTCGGACAGTCCGATCCGCGCAAGCAGTTCTCTTGCGTGCTCCTCGGCTTCGGCTTTGGATTTCAGGCGGAGACGGACC
This sequence comes from uncultured Eubacteriales bacterium, assembly GCA_934500855.1. GTDB lineage: Bacteria > Bacillota > Clostridia > Oscillospirales > CAG-272 > UMGS1865. The sequence goes on along the minus strand of CAKSUH010000020.1, from coordinate 6,521 downwards.
GGGGCGAAGGTCAGATTCTGCAGGACCGTCAGGTTTCCGAAGAGGTTGAAGTGCTGAAACACCATGCCCATTTTCTGCCGCGCGATGTCAATGTCGATCCGGTTCGCTTTTTCGTATTGTTTCAGGGCGGCGCGGTATGCCTTTCCTTCGTGTGGGCGGAGCAGATCCTCGGCTTTGATCTTTGCAATCGCCGCCGTATCGTCCATGCCGGAGGCAGTCAGTTTTCCGTAGGTTTCCGACAGACGGATGATGTCGAAATGCAGGTAGGGGTCCGGGGCGGTCAACAGCTTGCCGTCCATCAGGATTTCGCCGTAGGTCGGAGCCTCCAGCTGATTGATGCAGCGGAGCAGGGTGCTTTTTCCGCTTCCGGACGGACCGATCAGCACCACCTTTTCTCCCTTTTCGACCTCGCATGAGACGCCCTTGAGAATATGCAGACTGCCGAAATCCTTGTATAATCCTTTAATGCTTATCACTTGCTTTCAGCCTCCGTTCGATCAGTTTGATAAGAAAGACCATCAGATAGACCACCGCAAGATAGAAGGCGCCCGCGATCAGACCGCCGGCGAGATAGTTCGGGATCTTGTGAAACACTTCGTTCGTTGCGGCGTTAAGGTCGAAGGTCGGCGATCCGACCGTTGCGCCCACCATGCTGATGATGGAAGTCTCTTTGAGCAGGGCAATCATTTCGTTGCCGATGGCGGGGATGATGTTTTTAACCGCCTGCGGCAGGATGATGCGGAGCATGGTGCAACGCCACGAAAGCCCCAGCGCGCGTCCCGCTTCCATCTGCCCGGGGTCCACGGAGGAAATGCCTGCGCGGATGCTTTCGGAGACATACGCGCCCGAGTTGATGCCGAAGGTCAGAATGGCGGCATAGGGCTTGAAGCCCGGAATTGCGAACACGGCGAACACCATGATGAACAGCTGGAGCGCGACAGGCGTGCCGCGGAACACCGTGGTATAAACATTGCAGAGGAATGCGGGGATTTTCATATATTTGTTGGCTTGCGCCGAGATCTTGACGATTGCAACGGTAAATCCGAGCACCAGCCCGATTGCGGCGGCGGCGAGCGTCAGAAGCAGGGTGTTGCGGAAGCCCTGAAGCAGATACCCCATGCACTCGGCGTCGCGCAGTATTTTGCCAATGTCCTGAAACAGCATAATTTTATCCTTTTGTATGGTTTATTGATAAGCCCCAAAAAGGAAAAGCGGTTGCCGCTTTTCCTTTTCGGGATGTGTTCCGCGCCCGACAATCAGATGCCGAGGTGCTTTTTGACCAGCGCTTCGATTCCTTCCTTGCCAAGCTCCGCCAGAACCTCGTTGATGGCGTTCAGCAGGTCGGTCTGTCCCTTCGTCACGCAGATGGCGTAAGTATCAACCGCCGCCTCATCCGCTTCGCCGTCCGCACCCTTGTAGTAAAGCGGCGCGCACTTGAGGCTGCTCTTGCCCTCAATCAGTTTCTTTGCGGGCAGCTCGTCGATAATCAGCACATTGCTGTCGGTCCCCTTGGAGACATCCTCAACGGCGGTTGCAAGTGCGCTGAATCCGACCTTTGCGGCGTTCGATCCCGCAAGCGTTCCGCCGTCGGCAAGTTCATCGCCGAGGAAGAGGTCCGCCGTGGTCCCGTTCTGGACTGCGATCTTCTTGCCTTTCAGGCTGTCCCAGTAAACGCCCGTTACGCTGTCCGAGGTGCTGCTTTCATAGCTTGCCGCATCCTTGGCGGGGTAGATCACATAGAGCGCCGCGGTGTAATACTCGTTGGAGAAGTCCACTTTTTCTTTTCTTGCGGCGTTGATCGAGATGCCCGCCGCGCCGACATTGGTCAGCTTGCCCGAGGAAACCGCGTCGACGATGGTGTCGAACGCGACATTCTCGAATTTGACCTTCTTGCCGAGCTTTTCTCCGACCTTTTCCATGATGTCCACATCCACGCCGACGATCTTGCCGTCTTTGACATATTCAAACGGCGCGAATCCCGCTTCGGTGTAGACGGTCAGCGTCTCTTCCTTCTTGCAGGAAGCGAATGCGAGCAGGCAACCTGCCGCCATGCAGACGGCAAGCGCGAAGGAAAACAGTTTTTTCATGATGGTGTACCTCCCGTGAATAAAATGGCTGTTGATTTGGTATGGCATTATTATACTGCATAAAGTTTCATTTGTCAAGCCTTTTTCTGAATATTTTTTCATTTTATAAAATTTGTGAAATGTGCGAAGATTTTCGCCGGTCTATTTGTGCAAACAGCCTGTATTACGGGGATCGATCCGCTCAAACCCGTAAAACAGGGGCTTGCTGAGCCGCTTTTATGCTGTCGGTTACGCCCTTCCGAAGAAAGCAAAAATGAATAATATGCACTGTTTATGCAAGACGGTTCGGAGGAGGCCGGTCGAACGGTCGGAAAGATTGCCTTTCCACTTGACAAATTTGAACTTTTGTGGTATGATATATACAATATTATGAATGAAAAAATGAAGCGGACCGATGTCGGCGGGCGGAAACGGTCCGAAGGAGCCTGAACATGAGCGACAAGCTGAAAGTCCTGATCGTCAGTCATAATCCGATTATGACCTGCGACTGTATGGGAAAAACCTTACAGACCCTTTTCTCCTCGTTCCGTCCGGAGGAGCTGTGCCAATTCTATATTTATCCGTCCCTGCCGGATGTGCGCGCGTGCGGATCCTTTTACCGCATGACCGACAAGGAGATTCTGCGGTCCTATCTGTTCCGCCGCGCGGGACGGGAACTTGCGGATTCCGAGATCGGACAGTCGGAAGGGAAGCTGTTTGAATCCGAACGGGACGAGTCGCTTTATCGGAACCGAAAGAACAAAACGCCGCTCCGGTACCTGTTGCGCGATCTGATGTGGAAATGCGCGCATTGGTTCAATCGGGACCTGCGGGCGTGGGTGGAACGCGAAAAGCCGACCTGCATATTCCTTGCTCCCGGAAGCGCGAAATTCATCTATGACATTGCGCTGAAGCTGTCACGCAGATACAAGCTCCCCATTGTGACCTATATCTGCGACGATTTTTATTTCGTCGAAGGGGGACGGGGACTTTTGGAGCGGTTGCGGCTCCGCCTTCTGCGCCGCAAGATCGGGCAGACGGTCGGGCGTTCGGCACATCTGGTCGTGATCTGCCGCGAACTGGAGCAGGCGTATTCCGAGCGCTTCGGCGTGCCGGCAACGGTCGTGATGACGGGGAGCAACTATCCGGTTTCCGCAACGGTCCGCAACACCGATTCGGCGGACCACCTGACCTATATGGGCGCAGTGCGGTGCGGACGGTATCGGTCGCTCTCGGAGATCGGCGCGGCGCTGGACGCGATCAACGCCGAAAAGGGAACGGACTACACTTTGGATATTTATACGGCGGAGAAGGACCCGGAACTTTTGGGGGAACTGAGCCGGCACGCGTCGGTTCGCCTGCGGGGGTTTGTGTCGGGCGCGGAGTTTGACGGAATTTTTCACGCGGCACAGCTGCTCGTGCATACGGAATCGTTTGACGCGGAGAACATCGACGAGGTGAAATACTCGGTTTCCACCAAGATTGCAAACAGTCTGGCGAGCGGAATCTGCCTGTTTGCCTACGGACCCGGGTGTGTGGCGTCCATGCGGCATCTGACCGAAAACAATTGCGCGATCTGCGCCGTCTCGCGGGAAACCCTGCGGGAGCGGTTGGAAGAAGCGTTTGAAAACCGGACTTTGCGGGAAGAGGTCGCGCGACGGGCGCTGGCGGTTGCCGCGCAATACCATAACGAAGCGGGAAACAGCGCGGTGTGTCGCAGGATTCTGACAGCGGCATGTGAAGGGAGAACGAATGGGGAAAACGGTTGTTGAGATCAACACCTCGGATTACGGCAGTACGGGAAAAATCATGCTGCAGATTGCCGACTGCGGAGAGAAATGCGGTTTTTCGGTTTACACCGTTTCGCGGAAATGGAAGGGGAAACAGATTCCGAAGCACGGGAAGCACCTGTATGTCGGGTCCTTTCTCGAGAACGGACTGCATCACGCCCTGAGCGGGCTGACGGGGCTGGACGGAGGCTTTACCGTGTTCGGTACGCGCAGGCTGATCCGAACGCTTCGGCGGCTGAAGCCCGATGTGATCCATCTGCACAATCTGCACAGCTGGTATATCAATCTGCCGATGCTGTTCCGGTATATCAAGAAAGAGAACATCCCCGTTGTCTGGACCTTGCACGATTGCTGGGCGTTTACGGGACATTGCCCGTATTTTGACATGGCGGAATGTGAGAAATGGAAAAGCGACTGCCGCGGATGTTCCCTCTATCGGCGCTATCCGGAGAGCCTGACCGACAATGCGCGGAAGATGCTGCGCAAAAAGAAAGAATGGTTCGGCGGAGTGAAGAATATGACCGTTGTCACGCCGTCCGAGTGGCTGGCGGGCTTGGTGCGGCAGTCGCATCTGGGCGTGTACCCGGTTCGGGTCATCAACAACGGGATTGACCTTTCGGTGTTCAGACCGACCGCATCGGATTTCCGGGCAAAGCACGGGATTCCCGAGGACTGCTGTCTGTTGCTCGGCGTTGCGTTCGATTGGGAGGTCCGGAAGGGGCTGGATGTGTTTGCGGAACTGTACCGTCGGCTTGATCCCGCGCAGTATCGGATTGTGCTGGTGGGAACGGACGATGAAGCCGATCGGAAACTGCCCGACGGGATTCTGTCAATCCACCGCACGCAGAACCAGACCGAGCTTGCGGGAATTTACACTGCGGCGGACCTGCTTGTGAATCCGACGCGGGAGGAGAATTATCCGACGGTCAATATGGAGGCGCTTGCCTGCGGGACGCCCGTTGTGACTTTCCGCACGGGCGGCAGTCCCGAGATTCCGGACGAAACCTGTGGCAGTGTGGTCCCGAAAGGGGATGTGGACGCACTGGAGCGGGAGATCGTGCGGATCCGGACGGACAAGCCGTATCCCCCGGAAGCCTGCCTGAAACGGGCACAGGGGTTTGATCGGAATGAGAAATTCATGGAATATGTGAGGCTTTACGAAACCGTAAATGAACAGAAATAAAGTAGTGAAAAACGCAACATGGATTATCGGCATCCAACTGGTCAAATCATTGTTGGCGCTGGTAATTTCCATGCTGACGGCGCGCTTTCTGGGACCGTCCGGCTTCGGGCTGATCAACTATGCCGCGTCGGTTGTATCCTTTGTCGCGCCGATCATGTATCTGGGTCTGACGGGCGTGTTGGTTCGTGAGTTGGTCACGCATCCCGAGCGGGAGGGGGAAATTCTCGGGACCTCGATTTTTCTGACCTTTTGCTCCTCGCTCTTTTGCATCGGCGGCGTGGCGGCATTCGTTTCCATCGCAAACTTCGGGGAGCGGGACACTTTTCTTGTCTGCCTGCTCTACAGCACGCTTCTGATTTTCCAGAGCCTTGAAATCATGATCTATTGGTTTCAGGCAAAACTGCTGTCCAAGTATTCGTCACTGGTTGCGCTGTTTGCCTATGTGGTCGTTTCGGGCTACAAGATTTTCCTGCTTGCAACGGGAAAGAGCGTATATTGGTTCGCGGTTTCCAACTCTTTGGACTATATGATTATTGCGGTCAGCCTCTTTTTCGTCTATCGGCGGGCGGGCGGTGCAAAACTGCGGTTCTCGGCGGAAACGGCAAAGAACCTGCTGAAAAGGAGCCGCTACTATATCATTCCCGACATGATGATCGCGATTTTTGCGCACACCGACCGCATCATGCTCAAACTGATGATCGACGATGCGGCAACGGGCTATTATTCGGCGGCGGTTGCCTGCGCGGGTATGACGGCGTTTGTGTTTTCGGCAATCATCGACTCCTTCCGCCCGATGATTTTTGATGACAAAAAGAACAATGAGGCGCAGTACGAAAAGGATGTGTGCAGACTTTACAGCATCATCATTTACCTGTCGCTTCTGCAAAGCGTGGTTGTTACGGCTTTTTCGGGGCTGATTATCAGAATCCTGTACGGTGCCGATTATGCGCAGTCGGTAAACGCTCTGCGGCTGATCGTGTGGTACACCACTTTTTCCTATGTCGGCTCGGTGCGGAACATCTGGATTCTTGCGGAGAGCAAACAGAAGTATCTGTGGGTCATCAACCTGACGGGAGCGGCGGCGAATGTGGTGCTCAATTATTTCCTGATTCCCGTGATGGGGATTATGGGTGCGGCGCTTGCCTCACTGATTACGCAGATTTTTACGAATGTGATTATCGGATTTATCATCAAGCCGATCCGATACAATAACCTTCTTATGATGAAGGCTCTGAATCCTGCGGATTGCGTGAATGCAATGAAGATGATGATCAAAAGAAAACAGAAATCTCCCGAACAGTCCGAATGAAATGATAAAAAAGGCGAGGTTGACCTTTATGAAAAAAATCGATGGCGACCGGTTAAAGAAAATTCAGCTCGAAATTCTTGATGTTGTAACGCAGTTCTGCGACGCAAACGGAATCCGTTACTGGCTCGACAGCGGAACGCTGTTGGGGGCGGTCCGTCACAAAGGGTATATCC
>CAKSUH010000019.1 GCA_934500855.1 uncultured Eubacteriales bacterium | reverse complement strand
CGAGATCCGGAAGGAACCCTCCCCCTGCTCGCTCTGCGCCAAACTGCGGCGCGGCGCACTCTATAACGCCGCGAGAGAGCTGGGGTGCAACACCGTCGCGCTCGGTCACCACCTCGATGACGCGGCGGAAACGCTGATGCTCAACCTTTTCTTTGAAGGCCGCATCGGTTGCTTTTCCCCCGTCACCCACCTCTCGCGCACGGGAATCAAACTCATCCGCCCCATGCTCTACCTGCCCGAAAAGGACATCCGCTACTTCGCCGCAAAGGCAAACCTGCCCGTTATCAAGTCCCCCTGCCCCGCTGACGGCAACACCGAGCGCGAGGAAATGAAACGCCTTCTGGGCGACTTCGAGCGCCGCCACCGCGGTCTGCGCCGCCGCATTTTCGGCGCCATGCAACGAGGCAACATTTCCGGCTTCGGGCTTTCCGCCGAGCCGATCCCCACCGAGGAGGAATCCGATGAATTCCAATGAACAGACCCCCTTCCTGCCCCTTTGCCGCGCCGACATGGACGCGCGCGGATGGGACCGCCCCGACTTCGTTTATGTCACGGGCGACGCGTATGTCGACCACCCGTCCTTCGGCGTTTCCATCATTTCGCGCGTGCTGGAGGACGCGGGCTACCGCGTGGCAATCCTCGCCCAACCCGACTTCCGCTCCTGCGACGCATTCCGCGAGTACGGCAAACCCCGCCTCGGCTTCCTCGTGACCTCGGGAAATATCGACAGCATGGTCGCACATTATACCGCCGCAAAAAAACGCCGCTCCTTTGACTATTACACCCCCGGCGGCGTGATGGGCAAGCGCCCTGACCGCGCGGTCATCGTCTATACCAACCGCATCCGCGAGGCGTACGGCGATGTTCCCGTCATTCTCGGCGGACTGGAAGCCTCGCTCCGCCGCTTCGCGCATTACGACTATTGGGACAACAAGGTGCGCCGCTCAATCCTCGTGGACAGCCGCGCGGACCTGTTGACCTACGGCATGGGCGAAAACATCCTTCTGCGCGTGGCGGAGCTTCTCGACCGCGGCGTGCCGATCCGAAAAATCCGCGATGTGCGCGGAACGGTCTACCTCTGCGATCCCGCCGACCCCGTCCATTACGAGGTTGCCGCAACCTTTGATTACAACCTGCTGAAAACCGACAAACGCGCCTATGCCGAAGCCTTCGGCATCCAGTACAAAAATCAGGACGCCATCAACGGGCGCGCCATCTGCGAACGCTATGACAACAAGCTGCTGGTGCAAAACCCGCCCATGCCTCCGCTGGAGCGCGAGGAGCTGGACCATGTTTACAGCCTCCCCTATCAGCGCGCCTACCATCCGTCCTACGCGGCAGCGGGCGGCGTGCCGGGCATCGAAGAAGTGCAGTTTTCGCTGACCCACAACCGCGGCTGCTTCGGCGGCTGTAACTTCTGCGCGCTCGCCTTCCATCAGGGTCGGACCGTCCGCTCCCGCAGCGTGGAAAGCGTGGTGGAGGAAGCAAAGAAAATCACCGCTCTGCCCGGGTTCAAGGGCTACATCCACGATGTGGGCGGTCCGACCGCGAATTTCCGTTACCCCGCCTGCGACCGCCAGCTGGAACACGGCGTTTGCGCCAACCGCAAGTGTCTCGCGCCCACGCCCTGCAAAAACCTCAAAGTCGACCACAGCGAATATATGCACCTGATCGAGCGGATCGAAGCGCTCCCGAAAGTGAAAAAAGTCTTTATCCGAAGCGGCATCCGCTTTGATTACCTCATGCTGGACCCCGACGACGCGTTTTTCCGCAAACTTGTCCGCGACAATGTAAGCGGTCAGCTCAAAGTCGCTCCCGAACACTGCTCGGACGCGGTGCTTTCCTGCATGGGAAAACCCTGCTTCGCGGTTTACGAAGCCTTCCGCGAAAAATTCTTCCGCATCACCAAATCGCTCGGCAAGGAACAGTATCTGGTTCCCTACCTCATGTCAAGCCACCCCGGCTCCACCCTTGCGGACGCGATCGAACTGGCGCTCTGTCTCAAACGCAATCACTACGCCCCCGAGCAGGTGCAGGACTACTATCCCACCCCGGGAACCGCTTCCACGGTCATGTTCTATACCGGCATCAACCCGCTGAACATGAAGCCCGTCTATGTTGCCACCGACTACCACGAAAAACAGCTTCAGCGCGCGTTGCTCCAGTTCAACCGCCCGCAGAACGCGCCGCTCGTCCGCGAAGCCCTGCGCCGCGCGGGCAGAACCGACCTCATCGGCTTCGGCGGCGACTGCCTCGTCCGCCCCGAAAGCGGTTCCGACCGCCGTGCGGAAAGGCGCAGTCCCGCTCCGCACACCGGCAAGCGCAACAACAAACCGATCTCCTCCGCGCCGCGCAAAAACGCCGCAGGGACCAAACCCGCAACCAAAACCGCAAGCAAAAACACAACCAAAACCGCAACCAAAGCCGGAGCAAGGTCAGCATCAAAGACCCGCCGTCGGTAATGCGGCAAAAGCCCTCCGACCTGCCCGAAAACGGAAAGCGTCACGAAGTCATGCTTCGTGACGCTTTCCGTTTTTTGTTTTTTGTCTCCGGTTCCGCTTCCGTTTCGTCGGTTCACCGGGACTTTTCGTTTTGCAAAACCGGCTCCGCACTCAGACACAATTCGCCGTCTGCCGCTCGCCCGCTTCGATACAGCGGGACATCTCGTGCAGATTCTCCCGTAGGCTTTTTCCGTTTTTCGCAAAAACCGACGAAGTTCCGGCAACAAAAATATCCGCTCCCGCACGCGCCATTTTGACGGTGTTTTCAAACGAAACATTCCCGTCCGCCTCAACGGACGCATCCTGCTTCCGGTGGGAATCAAGGTAAGCCCTGACATCGGCAATTTTCCGAAGTGCGGAGGGAACCGACTTCTGCCCGCCGAATCCGGGATTGACCGTCATCACCAGCACACCGTCAAGATCCTCGAGCACATAGTCCAGCACCGCAAGCGGCGTTGCGGGGTTCAGCGCAACCGTCGGGTGTGCGCCGCGTTCGCGGATCGCGGCAAGGCACTTCTGCAGATGCCGGGTGCTTTCCGCATGGACCGAAACCCGATCTCCTTCTCCGAACGCAAAGCAATCCAGCATCTTCTCCGGTTCCTCCACCATAAGATGAAGGTCAAGCGGAATTGCCGTAGCCTTTTTCATTTCGGCAACATAATCCGTGCCGAGCGTGATGTTGGAGACAAAATGTCCGTCCATAATATCCAGATGCAACAGCCCGACGCGCTCGTGCGCAAAGAGTTCAAGGACCCGATCAAGCCCCAGAAATCCCGCGCACATCATCGAGGGCGCAATGATTTTTTTCATACGCAATGATTCGTTCCGCCTTTCGCATCAGTCCGCTTTTTCCGACATATCCCCGATCCGCTTGATTCGCTCATAGCAGGTTGCCAGAAACTCTTCCGCGCGAAGCGAAGCGAATTTGTCGTACTGATAAACCTCCAGCATCAGACTGCCGCGATAGTCGTATCGGTCCATCCGTTCAATCATTTTCCCGTAATCGATGTCGCCCTCAAAGGGGAGCAGATGGTAGTCGGCGTCCAGCAACGGATCGTTCTTATCCTTTCCGAAGTTGTCATGAATGTGCGTGCAGAAGGTGCGCTTGCCGAACAGGTCCAAAAAGCAGACATTCTCGGTATAGCAATGCTCGTGCCCGCAGTCATAGCAGTAGCCGACCTGCGGAATTTTCTCGTAACGCTCCATAATGGCGGCAAGATTGCCGACATTCCGGGTGTTCTCAAATCCGAGACGGACCCCCCGTTTCAGCGCATGCTCCACCACATCGTCAAAGCGGGAGAGCCCCTTTTCGGTAATGGGAGGCGCGTACCAGCCGCCCGAAACATGCATCATCACCGTTTCAACACCGACCTCGCGGGCGGTATCGATACATTCGATGATGTCGTTGTAAAGCGGCAGATAGGTCAGATCCGACCTCCAGAACTCGTTGCAGTAAACCGTGGAGTTTCCCACCGTGACCCGAAAGGGCGCGTGCAGAAATTCCAGCTGAACGCCCCATTTATCGCATTCGTTTTTGATCGCGCCGACCTCTCTTACCGAGATATACCCGGTAAAAACGCAGTCAAAGCCCGCTTCCTTGATGAGTTTGATCGCGCCCGCCTCGGTATACCCTCTGACGCAGCCCGAAGGAATGCCCAGTTTCCGTTTCATCTCCGTTCCTCCTTACAGCTTTGCGATCGTGTTCAGCCGTCCGAACGCGATGTCAAGAAATTCCGCATTGCTCTTTTCCGCGTAGTCGCCCTTCTTGCAAAGCGCAAGCATGAGCGCCCCTTCGTAACCGTAACGGTTCAGGCTTGCCATCATATCCCGATAGTCGATATCTCCGTCAAACGGCATCAGATGGTAATCGGTATCCTTGCGCGGGTCCTCCCTGTCAAGCCCGAAGTTATCGTGAATCTGCGTGCAGAGTGTGCGCTTGCCGAGAAAATCGAGGAATCGCACCGTATCCGTATAGCAGTGCTCATGCCCGCAATCGTAGCAGAAGCCCACATTCGGAATCCGCTCATAGCGCTCCATAATCGCGGCAAGGTTGCCCGTTTTCCGCACATTTTCAAACGCAATGTTGACATTTCGGTCAAGCGCATACTCCACCAGTCGGTCAAACCGTGCAAAGCCGACATCCGTAAGCGCGGGAGCCGTCCACCCGGAGGAAAGATGCATCACAACGGTCGGAACCGAGCAGGCGGCGGCGCTGTCGACAGCGGACAGCACCTGCTTCCACAAAGGAAGGTACTCCAGATCCTCGCGCCAGAAATTGTTGATTCCCGTCGTTGGTGCGTGCAGAAATTCAAGCGACAGACCGATCCTGTCCCCTTCTTTTTTCAACGCATAGACCTCTTTCGCCGGGTAGGAAGCGGAAGAAAATACCTCAAACCCCGCCGCCCGAATCAGATTCAGCTCCTCCGCACTCCCTCCGATGTCCGGCAGGCAGTTGTTGTTGATGCCAAGTTTTCTTTCCATTCCTTATCTCCTTGTTCCCGTTTGCGCCGCCGCACGGTACTCACAGTACATTGTTCAGATTTTCCGTATTTTCGCAAAGCACGGCGATCCGATGTGCCCGCGTATACGCCTCTTCGAAAAACGCGTCCGCCGTATAGTCCCGATACCACGGGAGAAGCCTCCACTGTCTCGGACTGCGTTCAAGCTCCAGCGTGATGCTCCCGGTATAGTTCAGCCGTTTCAGCCGGGTGGCAACGATCCGATAGTCAAGCGTGCCGTCAAACGGCATGATGTGAACATCGTCATGCCATGTAACCATATTGGGATCTTTCTGCCCGAAGTTGTCGTGAATATGGGTCCCGATCAGCAGATCTCCGAACAGGTCGGTCACGCATTCCTTCCGATTCGGGCAGTAGCAGTGCTCGTGCCCGACATCCCAGACAAACCGCAGGGCGTTCGGGACCCGTTTTCTCAGGATCTCCAGCAGCCTTTTGAGCTGTTCGTGCGGAAATTCGACATTCTCAAAGGCGACAAACACCTTCTTCGATTCGCCGTAGGCAACGATTTCCGCAAAGTTCTCCACCCCGATGTCGGACCAGATTTTCGGGCTTTCGGGGTTCCATGTCGGCGCATTCAGCGCATGGACCGTTACATACCGAACGCCGCAATGCGCCGCGGTGTCAATACATCCGTGCAGCTGTGCGATGAAATTCCGCTCCTTTTCGCTGTGACTCCACATACAGTCAATCGAGCGATACGGCGCGTGCATCGATTCGAACACCATGCCGTTTTTGGCGGCTTCGTCGGCGAATTCCTCGTATTTTCCGAGCGGGTTGTCCGCGCTCCAATCGACGAAAAAGGTGTCAAAGCCAACCTGCTTTGCCAGCTTCACAGATTGCGCGGCAGACAGGTCATACCCGTAATCGCAAAGATAAATTCCCGTTTTCAGCATCATTTCCGATTCCTCCGTGTAGCCGTCACCGAATCACAGATTCGGCGTCCAGTTTTCATCGTCAACATAGTCCGGTCCCGTGCCGGGATTCTCGGGTTTTTCCGGCTTTTCGGAAGTCGGTTTTCCGGTCTCGGTTTCGGTCCGGGTCGGTTCCGCCGTGTGATTGCCGGAAGCGGCTTCCGTAGTCGGAACCTCCGTTTTTCCGGAAGGCTGTTCTGGCTTGTTATCGGGCGAGCACGCGCACAAAAGCAATGCCAGCAACAGCAAAACGGAAAGGACAACAATTCTCTTTTTCATGTTCCTGTTCCTCCGATTCAGATTCAGGATTCCGCAACGGAAACGATATGCCCGAGCAGTTCCCCCGTGATTCCCGCTTCGACCGCGCGCTTTGCAACCCCGTAAACCGACCGTGCATGGTTTTCGGCGTGATAAGCGGAATAGATCGTGCGGCTTGTACCGTCGGCAAACATGATTTTCAGGTATGCCATGGCGGAATACTCTTTGGTCAGCGATTCCTTCTCGTCGGAAAAGCCGTAGATCGCTTTTCTGAACAGATAGTCTCCGTCGGTTTCCTCGGTTCCGAGGTTCACCTTATAGCTGTCATAATCGAATGCCGCCATTCCGGAAAGGTTGAAGTTTCCGATCACCTTTCCCGTTTCGGCAATGACGAATCCCGTTTCAAAGGTCGCCCCTATTTCGGAGAGCCGATTGCAGAACGCCGCGGACACGCGCGCCGTAAAGCGCAGTCCGTAGGGGTTCTCGGTTCTGGTTGCCGCTCCCGACACCATGTCGAAATCCTCGGGAGCAAGGGTAACGACGGAAAAGACTGCGGTTTCGGTTGCTTCCGCGTCCGAAACAACGGTATCCGGCGCATAGAGCTTCGCTCCGTTCGTCCAACCGATCTGCGATGCGCACAATGCGTTCAGCTTCACGCCGCACTTCAGAAGATCCTTTCCGAATCTCCACTCCGCGCCCTTGTCGATCAGGTTGACCGTTCCCGCTCCTTCGGCGCCTTCATATCCGACCAATCCGCTCTTGTCCTTCACGCCGAGGTCGGTCATCTCGATCACGGCGCCCTTTTCCAGTTCAACGGTCAGGTTGGTGTTGGTGTTGACGCGAACCAGAGACACGCCCTTTACCGCACCCGTGTCGGGTTGCGTGCGGTCGGTGCGGATGGCGGACTGTCCGTCCAGCTTCAGGTTCATCATGCCGCCCGTCCAGTTCAGAAGTGCGGAATAACTCTTGCCGCGGGATTCGCTCTTATCCGACATATAAATCTCGGAACGGTACAGTTCAATCGTCTGTCCGTTCTTCTCGTTCGCGTCACCCCAGCAGGTAATCGGCGTAAAGCCGCCCAGAATATTCAGGTGCGAATCGTTTTTCAGGATCAGATTTCCTCTCGCGCCGTTCATCGCCCAGAGCTTCCCGACGCCGAGATTGACCGTTGCGTGGTCCAGCGTCATCGTAATCGTCTGTCCCCGCCTGATATTTCCGCCGCTTCCGTTGAAGAAGCCGTTTTCACGCAAATTGCTCTGATTGATTGTGCTGTTGACGATCAGAAGCTCCAGTTTCTTTCCCTCGTCGATGTCCTCGCCCGCAAACGAGTTGTTCAGGTTGATTTCACTGTCCTTGACGGTGATGGAAAGCGTTTCCCCCGTCGGCTTTATCGCGCGGAACATCTGTCCGCCGCCCCAGTCGCCCTTCAGGTCGAACTTGCAGTTTTCAAAAATGAAGTTGCTGGACACATCCCCGAACAAAGCGCCGGAGGTTTCGGTCGGACGGGTAATCGTATAGCCGTTCCCGTTCAGCGTAAAGGTAATCCCCGGAGCAACAACGGAGGTGCTTGTATTTTCTTTTACAAAATTGTTCCTCTGTTCGACATCGCCGATCAGCGTAATGGTTTCGCCGTCCCCGACAGCCTCCAGTGCCGCACGGAGCGTGTCATAATAAACTTCCCCGATCCTGCAGACCTTGCCCGCAGCCGCCTGCTCCGCGTCGGTTGTGCCTTCCGCAAGACCGACCGTCGGGATTGCCGCCAACAATACGAAAACGGTAAGCAGGAAACAGATCGTTTTTTTCATAGCGCTTCTCCTTTTGTCCCGGGCGGGAACCGGATTCCCGCCCAATCAGATGCGTACTTTCCCGGGCAGACCCCGCTCGGGGCTATTTTGCCCGGTATTCGTCCATTGTGTCATATACGGTGACCGAAAGCTCTTCCCCTTTCCGCAGCAGGAAAACCGTAATGTTGTCCTCTGCCAGAAAAACCTTGTCGTCGCCGCAGGTTTCAAACAGGTAACCGTTGACGGAATACCCGCAACTCACATGCGTCCGGATATCGATCCAGACATTGGTGTAGTAAATCTTCTCCCCGCCGACCGGAATCACGGCATACTCCGGGGAGACAACGCGATAAATCGTTTCGTCCGCGCCGTTCACGCCGTGGTGCGCCGCCTGAACAATGTCGCAATGCAGTTCCTCCGGACCGTAAAGCGATCCGAGAACCAGACACGCGCGGTTCCCCGCGTCCCCGAGCATCAGAATCCGCTTGTCCTCCAGTTCCAGCATATAGTTCAGACTGCAGTCGTTGTAGTACCACTTGTTGTCGGCAAGCGTGTAGATGTCCATCACCGCCTGCATCAGCTCAATCGTGTTGAGGATGGTCACTTTGGCGTTGCGGATATAGAAAACCTGCCCCGCGTGAGCCGATGTGACGGGAACCTTTGCAAAATACTTTCGGATTGCGGACATGGCAAGCACCTTGCTGTCTCCGCAGTCCGCCCTTGCGGTCATTTCCGCGTGCGGGAAATTGAAGATCAGGTGCTCCACCGTCACCGAGGAGGCATATTTCGCCCCGAACGATTCGAGAATTCCGATGTGATCGCTGTGCGCGTGGGTCAGAATCCATGCCGCGATGACAATGTTGTCGGGATCGGGTGCCTGCCTGCGCAGAACCTCGTAAAGCCGATCCGCATTCCATTCCGAGTTGTGACCGCCGTCGTTAATCAGGAAGCTCCCGTCCTCCAGTCTTACAACAAACGACATTCCGTTCGTCGTGTCGGAGGTCAGATAGCCCTTGGAATCGACCGCATGGTCGGAAAGCAGACCAAGCATGGTGAAGGTGGAATCCACGGGCTTCTGCAACGCGGTGTAAACATTGTTTTCGCGTTTGAGAAGCGTCAGATCGGTGTTCCCCTTCGGCTCGGCGAGGACCGTCATGCACCGCGAGCCTGTGTAGGCGGTGGTGACGACAACGGTGTTGTTTGTGTAAATGTGGAATTGGTTTTTCCCGACGGTGTTGGTCACATACAGTGCAAAGCCGTTGTCCTCCAGCAGGTCCAGATAGGCGCGGTAGGCTTCTGCGGAAAAACGGTCGGAAAAAGTGAGCTGATAACAGCCCTCGTCATTGTTGATGACGGTCGGCGCCGTCGCGTTCGGAACACGCGGAAGCGATTGCAGGACCGAAATCCCCTTGATTTCCATGGACAGCGAACGGTCCAGCAGGATGTTTTTATCCGCGTCCTGCGCTTTTTTGAAATTCACGGCGAGCTTTGCAACCAGCTTGTCGTAGTCCTCGCCCGCAATCACGAGCTTGTTTCCGACAATCCGAACGGCGGAAAAGCCGTAGCCCAGGTTGGCGTAAACCGCGCGGCTTTCCTCATATCCCGTCAGCCCGAGAAGAATCTCCGGCGTTTCGGAATCGTAAGAGGACCCCGGGCGCAGATAGTCGTCCGTTGTCTTGGGTGTAACGCCCGTCAGGCTTTTAACGGCATCGGCAAGACGGTCAGCCGCCGCCAGCTCCCCCGCCTTCGCGTCCAGCGGGTAAACGATGCGTGCGGCAACGCCGTCCCGAACGAGCGCAAAGGGCGTTTTGTCCGAAGCCCCGGCGGTCTCCGTTTCGGTGGGCGCGGTGGTCTCCGTTCCGCCCGGGGTGGGTTTCCCGCACCCCGAGAGAACGGCAACAGACGCCAGCGCAAGCAGGATGCAAAGCAAGAATCTGATTTTCATGGTTTTTCTCCGAATTCTGCCGTGTGGCGATCAGCCGAGCGAAGAAAAGGCGTTCATGTCAAAGTCGGTCAGCTTTTTGTCCAGCGACTCCGACCACTTTGCGTAGGCGGTCATGAACGGCGTGTTGTGATAGAACGGTTCGCGCCAGATTCTGTTTCTGGGCATACCGACCGAATAGGTATACACATCGGCAAAGTCCCATCTGGTGGACTTCAGCAGCAGGTCAAACACGCGGGAAGCGGTGCTGTCGGTCGAATAACGCAGTTTAACGATTTTTTCGTAGTAATAGGGGCGGACATTCTCATACGACAGCTCGCAGAGCAGTTCGAGAACCGCGCTGACCGCCTCGCAGTTGATCAGGGAGTGGTTCATCAGGGAAATGACATTGTGCATATCCTGAACGCAGCTGTAATACTCCTCCTGATCGTTGTCATACTTCGGAACGGGCAGAACGCCGTAAACATCGTCCAGACTCCGCATCATGGCGTTGGTTGCGGCATAGTGATACAGCACATCGATGTTGAACACCGCACGCTTTTCAACGAAAATCTTCACATGGTTCTGCGTTCCCACGGTTGCAAGGGACCCCGTTGTGTCATAGAAGAGCTTCTCCACCATAGACAGCGCAGTGTCCATTTTCGCAAGCGCGCCGGGATCGGAGACCAGCGCGTGCATTCCGTCCGCGTCGGTATCGGTCAGGTGCAGATTGAAGCTGTAGAGGAAGCCGTCGCAAGCCTCGCTCGCCTTCAGTCCGATCAGACCGTAGAAGTCGCCGTCATCCCGCCCGCCGTTGCTGTTTTGGTCCACATAGATGTCGCTTGTCAGCTGATACAGCTTTTCGTAGGTCCATTTCTTCTCAAAGACCGTCTCATAGACCTCCATGGGGTCAATCTGATAGTCTCTGCAGAGGTTGTGGTTGAAATAAACCGCAATCAGACGGTCGAACACGCTCAGGTTCACATCTCCGACCATGAAGTACATCTTGCCCATGACATCGGCAGCCTGACGGTAGTATTCGTTCCACCAGGGCTTGTCGAAGTTGAAGTACCGCAGTTTTGCGTCGTTGAAGTTCAGGTAGTATCTCATCAGACCCGGCTTTGTTGCGTACGCCGCGCTGTTGGAAACCACATCAAACTCGCCCAGTCCGGAGTTGCCCGCCACCTCGATGCGTTGGGTGATCTTGTCGTATTCGGCAGAAATCGTTCCGGGGTACATTTTGGTAAAATTCAGGTTCACGCCAAGCTGTTTTTTCACAGCCTCGTTCCGGTTGAAGATTTCTCTGGAAAGGCTGTCGACAACCTCGTCCGCCGACCATTCGCGGGAGAAGCTCTCTTCCTCGATAATCAGGAACTTCACTTCCTCCTCACCGCCGAAATTCAGGTCTTTCGGAATGTTGCTTTCCACAACATCCTGCCCCCATTCGTCGGTTTCCACGCCGGTTTCCGTTTGGCTGTCATCCGATCCGGTTGTTCCGACAGCGGGACCCGCAGGCTTCTTTCCGCAGGCAACCAGCGGGAGCGGGAGCGCCACCAACAGCGCCAACAGCAGGAATATCCATCTTTTTGTCATTCTGTTTTTCATGAAATTCGAACCTCCGTTCAGCCGCCGTTCCGCCAAGCCCGATGCAAAGCGGACTGTTTCGCGGCGGCAATTGTTCAGGGATACTTGCAGGCGTTCTCACCTGCGCGGGGCTTGCGCCGTGCGGGCGGAAAGCATAAGGACAGCTCTGTGCAATGCGCAATAACATTCCGTTTATTCGTATGCGCCGAGCTGTCCTTTTGTTGTCCTTCCCTGCCCCCTCGCGGCGTAAGCCGCGAGGGGGCGATAGATCGCCGATTTTTTTGGCGAAGTTTTCTGTTATGCTTTGTCTTTTCTTCCGGCGCCGATTATTCCTGCTGTGCGAACCAGCTGTCCAATGCAGGAACCTTGATATCGTGAGCCGCGTCGGGGTCTTGGGTGGAGGAGGTCAGGACATCCTCATCTGCCAGCACGCAGATCCGCGCCATAGGAACCGAATAGATTTTTTTGTTGTCCTTAAACATCATCATTTCCCTCCGTTATTGGTTTTCCGCGCCGCAGGTTGTCAGGATGTGCGTAATCGCGTCACCCGTAATGCCCGCTGCCTGCGCCAACTTTGCAACTTCATAAAGCGATCTGCTGTTTGCGGTCTTGTCAAACGCCGCATAGAAGGTGCGGGAGCTTCCGTCCGCATAGTTGACGGTAAAGAATCCGGTTGCGGAGAACTGCATCTCCATCGCGCTCTTGGTGTCGGGGATTCCGATCAGCGCCACGCGGTACAGGTTCATGCCGTCCTCGTTGTTTTCAACCGCCCACTTGAAGTCGGCGGGATCGGTGACAACATAGTTGCCCTCGCCAAGAGCGTCCTGCGTAAACGCGCCCGTCACCTTTGCGGTGGGAGCAAGAATTGCGCCATAGGTTACGGTTACATTCCCGTAGCCCGCAAGCTGAGCGGCAAACGCGGAGGACACCTTGGTGGTAAAGCGGATGCCGAGCGGGTCAGCCAGACGGATGGACGCGCCCGTTTCGTTGGCGAAATCCGTTGCGCCGTAGGTTGCAACCTTCAGGCTCAGAGTCTCGGTCGCTTCGGGGACTTTCAGGAGCTTATCGTTGGAA